>DASPJQ010000620.1:0-17631 GCA_035628535.1 Flavobacteriales bacterium
TGGCTTTGCGTTTTTCTTCGGAAACAGGCCCGCTTAACTTCTCAACTTTTGTCACCGAACGCGTATAATTGTATTTGGCCGTTTCTTCTTTGGCAACATTGGCAATTGAAACAGGTTTAAGCACAGTTACGCCATCGGGCGGCATGATATACCGGTGGTCAGATTTTTTTTTTGGCCTCTTCGTTGACCGAACAAGCCTGCATTAATGCTATTTCAACCAATAACCGCGGATTTTTACTTGATTTATACTGGACATCGCATCGGCCAAAAAGATCAAGACAGTTCAATGCAAGCAGCGGACTAATTTCCAATGCCTGCCTGCTATATTTAGCCTGTATGTTTTCACCAACCTCCAGCAATTTAATTGTTGCCTGGTCTTTACACATTAATAAATTACGCATATGGGACATAAGGCCAGCCACGAAATTATGTCCGTCAAAACCATTTTCAATGATTTCGTTAAAGATCAACAACGCGTCTTTAATGCTCGCGTTCAGGATGGCATCGGTTATTTTAAAATAATAATCGTAATCAAGAATGTTTAAATTATCAATTACATCCTTATACACAATTTTATTCCCGGTAAAGCTAACAATCTGGTCAAAAATGGAAAGGGCATCGCGCATACCGCCATCAGCTTTTTGTGCAATCAAATGCAATGCATCAGGTTCGGCCTCTATCCCTTCGCTTTTTGCAACCCTGTCAATTTGTTTTACGATGTCAATGATTTGAATGCGATTAAAATCAAAAATCTGGCAACGCGACAAAATGGTAGGAATAATTTTATGTTTTTCGGTTGTGGCTAAAATAAAAATGGCGTGTCGTGGCGGTTCTTCCAATGTTTTCAAAAACGCATTGAAAGCCGATGTTGACAACATGTGCACCTCGTCAATGATGTACACTTTGAATTCACCCAACTGCGGGGCCATGCGCACCTGGTCGTTGAGCACGCGAATATCATCAACACCATTGTGACTGGCGGCATCCAACTCGAATACATTCAACGATTGCCCTTCCTGGAACGAAACGCAGGACTCACACCTGCCACACGCTTCCACTTCGGGTGTACGGTTAAAACAGTTTATGGTTTTTGCCAGAATGCGCGCACAGGTTGTTTTGCCTACACCACGCGGACCACAAAATAAAAATGCCTGTGCTAAATGATTATTTTTAATGGCGTTTTTTAATGTATTGGTAATGCTTGCCTGCCCTACGACCGTATCAAACGTTTGCGGACGGTATTTGCGTGCCGATACAACAAAATTCTCCATGTTTGCAAATATACCTTTTGCAGGGAAGCGTACAAAATTGTTTAAAACTTATTGTTTACCCATAATGGAATTTTTTGCCGAAGGCTGACGGTTGAAAATGAAACCGATACTACATTTATTTTTTTTGAATCGGTTTTCATTTCCACTGTCAGGGTCACCCCCCCGACAAAACATTGTGCAACAACGTTTCATCAAATACCATAGAGCTATCTCAATTTTTATTATCTACTTTGGGTTTAAATGAACAGCAAGGGATTAGCAATGCCTAAAGGTCTGCCGGCAGTAAAGCCTTCCCCCGCTTTAACACTGATATAACGACCCATTTGCACCATGCGAGCACGAATGTGTTGCATAAATTCAGGGCCTGATATAGACGTTTCCGGTTCAGTGCTGTTGGGATTGTAAAACTGCGAAGCGAAACAGGCAATGGCTTTCATCTTAATTTCCTCAAAACCGGTTATATCAACCACAAAATCGGGTTCAATAAAATTGTCCTGTATATAATGATATACAGCCCGAGGTTTCCATGGTGCTTGTTTTACTCCGTCAACAGATGTTTCAATTTTCACAAGTCCCGATAAAAACGCGGCACGTTTAACGAGAGCGCCTCCGCGGCCATGATCGGGATGACGATCGGCAACAGCGTTGGCCAAAATGATTTCTGGTTGAAAATAACGAATTTGTTCAACAACCTTGAGCAATTCTTTTTGATTGATGTCAAAAAAACCATCACCCAAATCAATGTTCACACGTTTAGACAAACCCAGTAAATTTGCCGAGGCTTCGGCTTCCTTATCGCGAATAGCTGCGCTTCCCCGGGTACCCAATTCGCCCCTGGTTAAATCAACTATGGCCACCTTTTTTTGTTGTGCAGTTAACATGGCAATGGTTCCGCCCGCTGCCAGTTCAATATCGTCAGGATGAGCGCCAAAAGCCAAAACATCTGTCTTCATCAACAGCTAAAGTATCAATAAATCGGTACGATTCATTAAATTATTAACAAAAAAATAATTTTGAATATATTCTTATAATTTAGCCCCTCGCACAAAAAATCGAGATATGCATATAGCAGTAGCTGGAAACATCGGATCAGGTAAAACCACGTTAACAGGTTTACTTGCCAAACATTATAAATGGGAGGCCCATTATGAAGATGTTGAAAGCAATCCGTACATCAATGATTTTTATGAAGACATGCAGCGCTGGTCATTCAACCTTCAAATTTACTTTTTAAATACGCGCTTTAACCAGATACAGGAAATCAGAAAAAAGAAAAAGAATTTTATACAGGACCGGACAATTTATGAAGACGCATACATTTTTGCGCCCAATCTTCACGCCATGGGTTTGATGACAACCAGGGACTTTGAAAACTATTTCACCCTGTTTAATTTATTGGAGTCATTTATTGCAGCACCCGATTTATTGATTTACCTGCGTTCAAGTGTTCCAACCCTGGTAAACCATATACAAGGCCGTGGCCGCGAATACGAAGAAAGCATACGCCTTGATTATTTAAAACGGCTGAATGAACGTTACGAAGCCTGGATTTCTACCTATGATCGCGGAAAATTGTTGATTGTTGATGTTGACAACAATAAGTTTTCCATTGAAAAAGAAGATTTGGGCAAAATTATTACCCAGATTGACGGAGAGATAAACGGGTTGTTCTAATGAAATGAATTTCTCTTTTTTATTTTAGATTTCAACGTAAGAAATACGATTTATACCCAATCCGGGATCAATCAAACTTCTGAACCGGAGTTCACGGCTACAAAAAGGAAGATTATGAAGGCCCTAAATCTAAAATCTTACTTTATTATTTCTTATCTTCGTTTAATTTATTAGTAAAATCACACCTTGGTCAAACTCATATTCCTCACAGGCATGCCCGGCAGTGGTAAATCAACCACCGGAAAGTTACTTGCAACAAAATTGGGTTACGCATTCATTGATCTTGATCATGAAATAGAAAAAACAAAGAGCAAATCAATCAGGCATATTTTTGCCGATGAGGGCGAAGACGCTTTCAGGCTGTTTGAGCACGAATCGCTGGTTAAACTTATTGAGGAAATAAAAAACAATACGGTCATCTCACTGGGGGGCGGTACGGTTGCTTTTCACAACAACCTTGAACTGGTTAAAAAGGCCGGTAAATTAATTTATCTTGAAGTGAAACAGCCTATATTGACTGAACGGCTGAAAAACCAGACCAGCAACCGCCCTTTATTCCAGGCCACTGATCCCGAACTGAAAATTAATTTATTGCTGGCCTTAAGGGAACGATATTATAGACAGGCGCATATACTGGTTGACGCCAATGGGAAAGCCGAAGATGTAGCAGAGAAAATAACGGAACTTATCGGATAAATTCTTTTGAATAATTCACTTTGCATATTTGCGTAACCAGGCGGTCATACCATTTGGCATAACCAAAGTTTTTTGCTTCCATATGCAACGAATCCTTCTTCCATCGTTCAATTGATTCCATATCGGCCCAATAAGAAATAAAAATGCCGTCATCACCGCTTTTAATGCTTTCGTACCCTAAAAAGCCCTCATACAACTTTACCTTCTCAATGGTTTTTTCATCCATTTCGGCATAACCATCAAGGTTTTTAGACCGCGTTGAAAGGAACAGGACTGCATAAAAATCGGTTGTGGGAATTTCAGTTTTCCAGAATTTTGCCATAAAATTGTGATTTTAAAAGATGCCATCCCTACTGGATTCGAACCAGTGACCTACTGCTTAGAAGGCAGTTGCTCTATCCAGCTGAGCTAAGGGATGTGAAATTGAACGGTGCAAAAATAACAATTGTTTTGTACATGGAAACGTATCGAAGCACTTCATTTGCAGCCTCTACAAAGGCCGTTTACCGTCCTTTCCCTCAATTTATCGCCCTCAGCATACACATTATTATTAATTTAGCGCCAACAATACAACCATGGAATCAGTCGTTACCGAAGGACATGTAAAATCATTTATCAAAAACGGGATAGGTTATGCTGTTTTTTACCATCCCATGAGCAACTCAATGCCCGGTCATTTATTGCGAAAACTGGCCGGTGAAATTGAGGCCCTGGGCAATAATCCCGAAGCAAAAGTCATTGTATTGCAAAGCGAAGGTGAAAAAGCGTTTTGTGCAGGCGCCAGTTTTGACGAATTGATTTCGATCAAGGATTTTGAAACAGGAAAAACGTTTTTTTCAGGTTTTGCCGCTGTGATTAATGCCATGCGAAAAGCGCCAAAATTTGTGCTTGCGCGCGTTCAGGGTAAAGCCGTTGGCGGTGGCGTTGGTTTGGCAAGCGCTGCTGATTATGCGTTTGCCCACGAATCAGCTTCGGTAAAATTAAGTGAACTTGCTGTGGGCATTGGGCCTTTTGTTGTTGGCCCGGCCGTAGAACGCAAAATAGGTACAGCCGCTTTTGTGCAACTAACCATTGACGCTGCCGAATGGCAAACCGCGCAATGGGCCCGCGAAAAAGGATTGTATGCAAATGTATTTTCAGGCATTCCCGAAATGGATGCTGCCATTGAAAAACTGGCGTCTACCCTGGCGCATTCAAACCCCGAAGCCATGGCCATGCTTAAAAAAGTATTTTGGCAGGGTACCGAACATTGGGATGAACTGTTGATTGAACGGGCCGGCATGAGCGGTAAACTTGTGCTGAGCGATTTTACAGTTAGTGCTATCAATAAATTTAAAACAAAAAAATAAATGGTGCTTCCTATAGTAGCATATGGCGACCCGGTTTTGAAAAAACGTGCCGAAGAAATAAAGGAGAATACCGGTGAAGTGCAGCAATTGATTACTGACATGTATGAAACCATGTACAATGCAAACGGGGTTGGGCTTGCAGCACCGCAAGTTGGAAAATCCATCCGTTTATTTGTGGTTGACGGCAGTTCATTTGCTGAAGACGAGGATGAAAGCACCCATTATATGCGCGACTTCAAACACGTTTTCATTAACCCCGCCATTGAAAATGAAAAAGGCGATGAATGGGGTTTTAATGAAGGCTGTCTTTCCATTCCCGGTATTCGCGAAGAAGTATTTCGCAGGGAAGAACTTACCATCCGGTACCTGGATGAGAAATTCAAGGAACAAAAAAAGAACTTCAAAGGTTTTGCCGCGCGCATTATTCAACATGAATTTGATCACCTGGAAGGCAAATTGTTTGTTGAAAAAATAAATCCTTTGCGCAGGCAATTGCTCAAACGCAAACTGGATGAAATAAGTAAAGGCGATGTGGAGGTTGCCTATAAAATGAAATTTCCGAAAAGGCGATGAAACGATATACTTTTTTATTTTTTTGGTCCATGACCTTGTTTGCGGTTTCATGCGGAACCAAAGAAAGCACGCATAAAATTGCAAAAGCCATTCCTTTAAAAAAACAAATAAAAACTGCAGAATCAAAGCTCAGCGGCAATAACCCATCGAAATCACAACTGCTTGACCTTATAAGTTTATACAGGCAATATGCCGACAGTTTTCCCAATGACAAACGATCACCCGTATACCTTATAAAAGCAGGTGATTTTTATGGCAATGTAAATTTACCGCACGAAAAGTGCGCCATGTACAAAAAAGTGGTTGACCTGTATCCCGATTTTAAGGATGCCGACATGGTATTGTATTTATATGCGTCAACGCTTGACAGTGATTTGGATAACCGTGCCGAAGCGAAAAAACAATATGAGTTATTTGTGCAAAAATTTCCACAATCACCTTATGCTCAAGATGCAATAGCGCGCCTTACAACTATTGACAGTCTAAGTTTCAATGAATTACAAGAAAAAATCATACGCCAGCAACTGCGTTCCCCAAAATAAGAAAAGGTTTTTTTTCAAATTTTGGTCAGGTGAATTGAAAAAACCCTTATTATTGTAGCGTATTTATTCACGAATACACCAATTTCCCCGGATTAGTTCGCTGAAAACTATTTCAAAAATCAAAAATATTGTGCATAAACCTAATCTTATTTCATGAGTGACAACGAAGAAAACAAGCCTAAACGTAGACGTGTAATTAAAACCAGCAAGGTTGAAATTACGACAGGCCGCAAAAACCGACCGGTAACTGAAAGCGCAGATGTAGACCATACCGAGGTTCCTGGTGAAGAAAAACCTTTTAAAAAGTTCAAAAAAACCGAGGCTGAAAATGAACAGCATTCTTTATTCAGTGAAAAACCGGTAACAGAGGAACCAAAGGAAGAAGAAGTACCGGCCAAAGAAGAAGTGACCGAAATTCCTGAGATTAAAAAACCGGAAACGCCTAAACACAAAGAACATCAGCATGTTCATCATAAACAAAATGTTGAAAATAGTGCATCGCAGGAGAACCCGTCACAAAACCAACAGCAAAATCAACAACAAAATCACAACCAGCATCGGTCAAAAGAAGAGCCTGGCTATAATTTTGAAGGTTTTGTATCCACCGAAGGCGTGTTGGAAATCATGCCTGATGGTTATGGTTTTTTACGTTCATCGGACTACAATTATCTTGCCTCTCCCGATGATGTGTACATTTCGCAGGCACAAATTAAATTACATGCCCTTAAAACAGGTGATTCGGTAACAGGATCCATTCGTCCACCCAAAGAGGGTGAAAAATATTTTGCATTAATCAAGGTTGAAAAAATAAACGGCCGTGATCCCGGTTATGTACGCGACCGTGTGCCGTTTGAATACCTTACTCCACTTTTTCCCAATGAAAAACTGCGTTTGACCGGTCACAGCAAAGAAAACATGTCAACCCGCATCATGGACTTGTTTTCACCCATTGGAAAAGGGCAACGCGGAATGATTGTGGCACAACCCAAAACCGGTAAAACGGTGTTGTTAAAAGATGTTGCCAACGCCATTGCCGAAAATCACCCCGAAGTTTATTTGATTGTATTGCTCATTGACGAACGTCCTGAAGAGGTGACCGACATGGCGCGCAGTGTAAAAGCCGAGGTAGTTGCTTCAACGTTTGACGAGCCGGCCGAACGCCACGTAAAGGTTTCCAATATTGTATTGGAAAAAGCAAAACGTTTGGTGGAATGTGGTCACGATGTTTGTATACTGCTTGACTCAATTACCCGCCTTGCACGTGCTTACAATACGGTGCAACCGGCATCGGGCAAAGTTTTGTCGGGTGGTGTTGACGCCAACGCCCTTCACAAACCAAAACGGTTCTTTGGCGCTGCCCGTAAAATTGAAAATGGAGGTTCGCTTACCATTATTGCAACCGCATTGACTGAAACCGGATCAAAAATGGACGAGGTTATTTTTGAAGAATTTAAAGGTACCGGTAACATGGAATTGCAGCTTGACCGCAAGCTCAGCAACAGACGCGTGTTCCCTGCCATTGATATTTTATCATCAGGCACAAGACGCGAAGACCTGCTTGCCGAAAAAGATATTTTGCAACGTGTATGGATCCTGCGCAAGCACCTGGCCGACATGAACAGCGTGGAAGCCCTGGAATTTGTAAAGAACCATATGGAAAAAACACGTAACAATGCCGAGTTCCTTGCAACCATGAACGGTTAAACGTATGAATAAAACCACCGGGGCCGGTTTAGGATTTGCGCTTGTTTTTATTACACTGAAGTGTATTTTTTTTATAACCGGCTTTCAATATACCCACTATAATTTTGTTATTCTTGCCAACATTGTATGCGTATTACTTGCCGTTGGTCTGGGCATGTATGTGGCGCGTGAAAAAAATAACCGGATGCTTTCATCGGGTATAGCCCGCATCAAGGCCGGTATCAGGGGTGGGGCCATTTATGCACTGGTTGTTTCGATTTTCGTTTTTTTTTACTACAACAACATTGATAAAAAATTCGGCCAGGACAAAATCAAGGAACGTGTGCAGTGGGCCGAAAAAATGGACTTTAAACAGGTGCAACGCGATAACCCCGATGCCTGGGGGAACCGCAGCCGTGGTGATTTTATTGACGAACAAAAGGCCAATGCGGAATTGTTTTTTTCACCGTTCATGATAACAACCGTTACGTTGATCTCGCTCATGATTGTATCCATGATTTATGCTGTGGTCATGAACATCATTTTCAAAAATCTTTTCTTTAAGCCGCGGTTATAGGAAATGATGATTATCTTTATGGACCGCGTCCATGAAAAAACACCTTTCCACGCGATTCCTGCCAACGGCATTACTGCTGTTGTTTTTAATAGCCTGTTATTATAACGGATTTTCGGGCCTTTACGGGCCTACCCGCTACTACAGCTTCAGGAGCAAACCGCTTTCGGAAGGTGAGCAAAAAACCTTGCATGTGATATACATCATTGGGTTAGTATTAATTGCATTTGTATTTTTTGGTTTTGGGATCATTGTAAAGCGGCAAGTGGGGCGCACACGCAAAAAAATACAGGAAGCCGCAAAGTTTGACGCCATGTGGAACGAGGAAAAAATGATTGCCTACGCCAGGGAAACCTACCTGAAAATACAGGAAGCCTGGACCCAGCGCGAACTCAAACAGGTAAACGAACTGGTAACCCCTCACTTTATTGCCCGTTTTCAACCTTTACTGAATGTTTACCGCCAAAAACGCATTGTTAACCTGTTTGAAAACATTGTACTGGATAAAATATCAATTGTGAAAATACAGGATAGCGCCAACGATGCCGAAGACAGTTTCAAGGCTTACATTAAAGGAAGTAAAAACGATTATTTCGCCTACGATTCGGATTTTACGGCACCGCTGGGCAATTCCAGCGAAACCGTTGAATTTGAAGAACTGTATGTGTTTGTGCGCGATGGAAACATGTGGAAACTTGACAACATCATTAATGATCCCGAAAAAAAAGATTTTAGGTGATTAATTAAAAAACCTCCAGGTATTTTCCATCTTATTGCAGGTCTCATTGAATTCATCTCCGGCCACCGACCCTTTATTGATTCCGCCACCCGCATATAAAAATGCCCCGCCTGCAATTTTTTGTCCGCATCGCAGGTTTACATAAAACCCGTTGTATTTTGGCATACCTATGGGGCCTAAATAGCCGGTATACAAACTGCGATCATATTTTTCATGCTCAAGAATAAACCTGCGTGATTCCTCAACCGGCAAGCCGCACACGGCCGGTGTAGGATTCAGCATTCCTGCCAATTCAAACAATGAAGTGCTTTGATTTTTGGGTAAAATAAATTTGCTGATAAGATGATGAATGTTACCCGTTCGATGTATAGCGGTTGGGTACCGGTCATAACCCAATGCGTTTTTTTCAAACAAAGCGGCAATATAATCAGCCACATACTTATGTTCCTCAATTTCCTTTTGCTTCCAGTCTTTCATTTCAATCTCCAACTCGCTTTTTATTGTGCCCGCCAGCGCCATGGTGGTAAATGACGTTTCATTTTCTTCAACCAGTATTTCAGGACTGGCCCCAAACCATGAACCATGTTCGGCAGTAGAAAGAAAATAAACCAGTGCATTCGGATAGGCACCGGCCAATGCGGGGAATTGCCGTATAAAATGGTCATCGCGGCATGCAAAATGTTCCTGCCGGCTGACAACAACTTTTTTGAGTTTACCATTGCTTACGGCAGCAATGGCTTTGCCAAGTGCGGCATGATACAAATCAAGCGCATGCAAGGGGTCAAACAAATAATCATCCTGCGCCCGTTTAACCATGTTTGAAAATTTCTCTTGTGGAAATTCTGTCGATTCTTCTTTTAGCAAGCACGTTATCATTTTAGCATTGCCCCTAAAAGGTGCGATGACAAAACCTTGCCGGGTTGGGTCAACAGGCACCAGTTCCCCCTGTAAATAAACCCAATTTTGCTGGCCCGGCCATTTATATAAAACGCAGGAATCAGCCATGCTTATTGCTGTTTTGGAACAACCAACACTGTTAACCGTGAGATGCACACCAGGTTATTTCCCTCATCGGTAATTTCAATCTGCCACAAATGCGTGGTGCGGCCATAATGAATAATGGTTGCTTTACCTGTAACGGTACCTTCACGTTTTCCCCTTATATGGTTTGCATTGATTTCAATTCCTGTAATATTATTTACGCGGGAGTCGGCCAGTAAAGCCGAACCCATGCTTCCCAACGACTCAGCCAGGACACAACTGGCCCCACCGTGCAAAAGCCCCATGGGTTGGTGCGTTTTGGCATTCACAGGCATGGTCCCGCAAATGTAATTTGCACCCAGTTCGGTATACACAATGCCAATTTGTTCCATGATGGTGTTTTTATTCATGGCATTAATTTGATCCAGTGTTGCAATAGAAGCGAGGTTGATTTGTTTTTTGGACATGGGGTAAAGTTAACAGATATTTGTTAACCGGGAATGGGGACACGAAACCACTTTTTAGCGGGCAGGTATTGAAATCATTGTTTGCTGTTCGGGGCAAAACGGTTGAAAATAGCCGGGTAAATGGTTAAAAATGTTATTTGTTGAGTTTCTGACGGAGAATAAAGAACGATAACACGTTATGCTAATCGCGGAGAACGAAGAACAATTTCCCAACAAATGTTAAACCTCCTGAACCACCTTTTCCCCCCATTGTACCTCGGGTTAATTGAATACATTTGTTAACCTCAAAAACATAAATACCCTTATGAAACCGAAGATCCGCGAATTCAGCAAAAAAAACAAATTAACGTTGAGCAAAAGTTTCACCCTTACGCTTGGTGCAATTGTTGCTGTACTGGGCGCCAACGCTCAAAAAGAGCTGAAAACAACAGCCATTAATCTTTTTAAAAACGGCACCTGTTTTATTGCAAAAGAAGGAAACGTTAGCGCGCCCAAAGGCACATGGTCCATGTCAATGGAAAATTTCAACCCGCTTTTATCCACTTTTTGGATTACCACGCAAAAAGAAAGTCCTGTAAACCGTATTGAATACATTACCGATACCATTAAATCAACCCGCCCTATTGCCAATTTCCACGATGCGCTGAATGCCAACAAAGGCAAGCGGCTACGCCTCACTTATACCATAGGTACAGGAACTTCAACTGTAAGCAACGCAAAAGGTACGCTTGAAAATTTTTATCCGGCAACGGGCATGGCCAAAATCAAAACCCAGGAAGGTGCTTACCTGTTTTTAAATACCAGCAACATTTACGAATTGTTTTTTGAGACCGAACCCAACGAACGGGTAAAATCCGATTCACTGGCAAGGGTTGCACGCATTGTATTTGACAAGGAAAAAAACAGCCTGCCGCTTAAACTCAGTTATATGCAAAGCGGTATGAACTGGGTGCCGGGGTATAGCATTAAAATGCTTGACGATTCAAAACTGCAATTGTCAATGAACGCCCTGGTTGAAAATTTTTCGGAAGATATTAAGGATGCTGAACTTACACTTACACTGGGTGCTGCCAATTTCAAATACGGCCAGCAGGTTGATCCATTGGCGCAATTTTATTTGAATGCGGTAAGCGGTGGATTATATGGCGCTGCCGGCCAGGGCTACGGTTGGAACAGCAACAGCAATTACAATTACCAGTCAACGTACAACAATGCAATGGCAGCTCCAATAGCAGGCGCTTATGACAATGATGTGACTACCGTTTACAACGAGTACAACACATTTACAACGGCTGGTGACAAAGACGAAGATTTATATCGTTACAAATTGGGCAAAGTAAACATCCCTAAAAATTCAAAAACAAGTTTCAGCATTTTCTCGGCCGATATACCGTATGAGGACATTTATGAAATCAATTTATCAGACATTGTGAATTACGCCAGCAACCAGCGCATAAACATTAACGATAACCAGACTTTTGACGTGTTTCACTCGTTAAAACTGAGTAATACCACTCCTTTCCCGTTCACTACCGCACCGGTTTTTGTACAGGATAAAAACCTGCAGCCTCTTGCACAGGACCAGATCAAATACACACCAAGTGGCGGAAAGGTGAAAGTGCAGTTGGCCAAAGCCACCGACATACAGGTAAAAATGAGCGAAGAGGAAGCCGGCAGCGAAGAAAAAGCAAGAAAATACAATTCGTATTTCTACAAACGTGTTACAATAAAAGGAACCGTTAAAATGGAAAACCTTCAGTCAAAGTCGGTGAAGGTATGCGTAACCAAATATGTCAATGGCGATGTAAAAAATGTAAGCGATTCAGGTACAACAAAAAAATCAGGGCAGTACAACGGCTTGAACCCGTATTCGGAAACCGAATGGACCGTTACATTGGGCAAGGGGGAAAAGAAAGAACTTACTTACCAGTATGATGTTTATGTTTATCAGGGATATTAATTCCGTTTGAACTTACTGCTGGCTTAAGCCCGTAGTTGAAAATAATGTGAGGGCTCTTTTAAAATGGTAATTAAGTTGGTACTTAAGTGCCGGCTATGTACTACAGCATTTTTAAGAACCCGACCTCTTTCTCGCTCAAAAAACGCCATTTGCCGCGGGGAATATCTTTTTTATTTAAGCCGGCAAACATTACACGATCCAGTTTTATAACGGTATAACCCAAATGTTCGAACATTCTGCGAACAATGCGGTTGCGGCCACTGTGTATTTCAATACCCAGTTCGCGTTTTGAATCACCGGTGTATTCAAGCTGGTCGGGTTTAATAAATCCGTCTTCCAGTTCAAGTCCTTCACGCATTTTCACCAGGTCCTCGCGTGAAAAATTTTTGTCAAGTTCCACATGGTACATTTTACTAACCAGGAATTTTGGATGCGTAAGCCTGCGTGTAAGTTCACCGTCATTGGTAAACAACAAAACACCTGTTGTATTTCTGTCCAAACGTCCAACAGGATAAACCCTTTCCCGGGCGGCCCCGCGTATGAGCCCCATTACCGTTTTACGACCTTCGGGATCATCCATGGTTGTAATATAATCCTTGGGCTTATTCAGCAGTGTATAAACATTTTTTTCGGTTTTAATGGTTTGGTCGCCATACTGAACCTTGTCACCGGGTTTTACTTTTGTGCCCAGTTTTGTAACCACTACCCCGTTCACTTTTACAGCGCCCGCCTCAATCAGTTTATCGGCATCCCTGCGTGAGCATATGCCTGAGTTGGCAATGTACCGGTTAAGCCTGATGCTTCCATCATTACTTTCAGCATCTTCTTTCCGGCCAATATTCTTTTCCGATTTTTTCAGAAGACGGTTGTATTCGTTCTTGCCTTTTTCAAATGATTTTTTCTTTGCATCAAAATCAACGTCCTCGTTCATATAATTGTCATAAGCGCTTTTTGACGATTTTTTCCAGCCTTCCTTTTTCCCGTAACGGTCGTTTGATTTGGACTTATCTTTTTTACCCGATTCCGTATCAGTGCGGCCAAATTTTTTCTTATCGTAACCATCTGACTTAAATTTGTCTTTTTTCCAGGCAGCATCGTCTTTTCTCTGAAATCCTTTTTTGTCATCACGACCGCCTTTTTTGGTATCGCGACCGGTTGATTTAAACTTGTCCTTTTTCCAGGTATTGTCCTCATTGGTGCGTTTGAGCCGGGGTTTATCTTTTGACCCTTCGTTTTGTTTGCGGTTGAATTTACTTCCGCCTTCTTCATCCCTGCGTTTGAACCGCGGCTTGTCATTTGACCATTTATCATCCCTGCGTTTATAGTTTTTATCATCATCGTCACTGGATTTATCCTTCCGCACAAGTTTTTCTGCCGATTTATCGCTCTTGTGATCCTTTTTTCCTGGTTTTGGGCGGCTAAAAGCGTTTTTTCCACCTTTACGTGATGTTGACATGCTATATTTTTTTTACAAAGTTAGCATAAAAGCCGGGCGGGGCCTTACATTGGTCCCTGTAAGCAGGTAGTAAAATAGCGGTAATACTTTAAGACCAGATTACATAAAAGCATAAAAAGCGTCTTCAATATGCTGGACCTCGGTTTTTTGCTTATCCAGCCAGGTTACGGTAATGATATCAAAGCGCGATTCAAGGTCGATTCCTTTTTCACGCAGATACCCATCGGCCGCTTTTATGATAGACTTTTGTTTTTTGATGTTAACCGCAAGAGCTGGCTCAACAAGATAATCAAGGCTTCGGGATTTGACCTCAATAAAAACGATAATGCCCTGAAATTCAGCAATTATATCGATTTCTACTTTTCCAAAGAAATAATTTCGGGTGTGAATGGTATATCCTTTATCAACCAACAACTTACAAGCAATTTCTTCGCCCTGGTTGCCTTTCGTTTTGTTATTTTTTTTACTTTGGAACAAATCTTGCTTTATAGACGTACAAAGTTAGCATATTATGAAAAAATTATTGATTCTTTTTACAGGTGTTATTACACTTGCCCTGACCCTTGTAAGCTTCATGCCTGATGGTCCGTTTGAAGGCACAATTGATTTCGAAAAAAAAACCGGGTCAACCACCATCAAATACAAATACCTGATTAAGGGTGATAAAATTCGCGTTGAAGATTATGGAACTGACGGGACGCTGCAGGGCGTAATGTTGGTCAATACAAGTACCGGCAAAGTATTCAACCTCTCACCTGACCGCAAACTTTACAGTGCCGTTCCCAAAAAAGAACCCAATATGAATATTGAGGTTGTAGTTAAAACCGGTGGTAAAAAAGAAATTGCAGGCGTAAGCTGTACCGAATACAATGTTACCTGTGAAGCCGAACAACGCATTACTACATTTTATGTTGGCGGCAGCCATTTTAATTTCTTCGTACCGTTTTTAAAAACCCTGCACCGCAAGGACAAACTTTCCGTTTATTTCCAAAAATTAAACGGGATTGACGGTATGTTCCCGTTCATGGGTGTTGAGAAAAAACTTGATGGCACCGTTTTAACTACATTGAAAGTTAATTCATACAAGCGCGAATCAATTGCCGATGATCTTTTTGAAATCCCAAAAGATTATAAGGAATTCAAGAAATAACAGCCAAAGCTAACACAGGTTTTTTTCAGAAAAACATAAAGGTCTCTTGAAAAAGGGGCTTTTTTATTGGATAACAAAACCCGAGGGGTTACACCACTTGGCATTGCCGTTAATACCAGTACATCATTGGCGTAGCTCCATGCGCAACTAAATCATGGAAATAATTGTTAGCGGCTCCATGTCCCGGGTTGTGGTGCCTCGCGTCTAACGTCTGAAGCACTACTGATAAAACACCACTTCACCCTGGCCCATTTCCAGTGTACATTCAGCGCCCAGTACAATGGCCTTATTGGCGTCCTGGTGTCCGGCTGGGAAATTGAAGTATACCGGGTAAGAATAATCCTTGACGGCCTCGCGTATAATTTCCTGCACATTTTTTCCAAAGGGAACCTGGTTATCCTTCATATCGGTAAAACTCCCAACCAACAAGGCCTTTAAATTAGTCAGTTTACCTGCACGTTTCATGGCAATCATCATTCGGTCAATGTGGTAAAAATACTCATCAAGGTCTTCAATAAACAGTATTTTCCCGTTGGTGTCAATATCGGTTGGGGTACCAATCATGGCATACAACAATGATAAATTTCCACCAACCACAATGCCCTCTGCATTTGTCGGGCGCAGGGTCTCATCGGCAAAATGATAGGTATTGCCCTGGCCGGTGAGCGCATTGAATAAACTTTTGGTAGCTTTTTCATGTTTACTAAAATTGACTGGCATGGTAGCGTGTAGAGTACATACGTTAGTTTTAACATGTATGGCTGAGTGAAACGCTGTAATATCGCTGTAACCAACAACCCATTTGGGATGCCTGGTAAAGCTTACCAGGTTTATGTCATCCACTATGCGCAGGCAGCCATACCCTCCCCTTATGGCTATTACGGCTTTAATTTCTACATGATCAAGCGCCCATTGCATATCGGCACAACGCTCCGCATCGGTTCCTGAAAACTGGTGGTGCTCGCCAAATACGTTGGGTCCTAAAACCGGTTCAAAGCCCCATTCTGTAAGGATTTGAACGGCAGGCTCAAGCTCAGCCTTGCTCATTTTACGGGCCGGTGCCACCAATGCAACTTTGTCGCTTTTTTTTAAATACGGGGGTATTATCATGGCCGTTAATTTGGTTGAAAAATAAGGTTTTTATCAATAAAAAACTTAACCATAAAACTTAAATTAGCCAACAACTGGAGATTATGAAAAAACGCGTTACCGGAATTGGCGGCATTTTTTTTAAATGCAACGACCCTGAAAAAACCAAGCAATGGTATGCCAGGCACCTGGGCATCCCCTCAAATGAATACGGAGGCATGTTTATGTGGCGTGATAAGGACGATAAAGAAAAAATGGGCACTACTACCTGGAGCCCGTTCAGCAGCAATACAAAATACTTTAACCCATCTGAAAAACCATTCATGTTCAATTACCGGGTCGAAAACCTGGAAGAGCTTTTGGTTACCCTAAAAACCGAGGGTGTTGAACAGGTTGGTGAAATGGAAGTTTTTGAATACGGTAAATTTGCATGGATCATGGATTGCGAAGGAAATAAAATTGAACTATGGGAGCCCGTTGATCAACCCATTATTGACGAATACATTAACCGCACAAGCTGAAAACGCATTTATTCAATATCATTCTGCTTTATTTTTGTTGTCACACTATGCAGGCGCAACAGGTAAAATGCTGGGTGTTTTTTAAAACCAAACCTCAAACCGTTTTTAACCCGCAGGCCTATTTCACAAGCGCCAATCTTGAACGCAAGCAAAAACAACATTTACCGCTTTATGATATACACGATTTACCGGTTGATTCCAGTTATATAAACGCACTAAGCCCCTATTGCGACAGCATTACGTTTGTAAGCCGGTGGCTGAACGCAGCATGCATTTATTGTCCCGAAAGCAGCGTGGAATCCATTAAACAATTTCCCTTTGTATCAGACATTGAAATGCGTTATTATGAAACGAACGTCTGCAGCGGCCCGGAGCACCTGCGCGAACTTCATACAGGGGAAATCAATTTGCTTAAAGGGCAAACCCAACGCATGAATTCCCATGCATTTGAACAAGCAAGCCTGAATGGTAAGGGTGTAACTGTTGCGTTGATTGATGCCGGCTTTACCGGTTATTTAAAAAACGATTTGCTGGATGATGTGCGAAGCAATAACCAAATTAAGCATACCTGGGACTTTGTGCGCAAAACGCCCAATGTGGATCACGGTTCCGCGCACGGTACAGCAGTGCTTTCGTGTATAGCGGGTAAAATTGATTCGGTTTACCTGGGCTGCGCCTATAATGCCGACTTATTGCTTTACCGTACCGAAAAACCATTCAACGAAAAATATTCAGAAGAGGAATACTGGCTGGCTGCAGTTGAAACAGCCGATAAATATGGTGCAAACATCATCAATACTTCGCTTGGTTATAACGAACGCAGGTATTTTCAAAAAGACATGGATGGAAAAAAGAGCCTGCTTGCACGGGCCGCCAACATTGCTTCAAAAAAAGGAATTTTAGTGG
>DASPJQ010000621.1:0-3707 GCA_035628535.1 Flavobacteriales bacterium
CAATTCTGTCAATACAACTATTTCCATCAGCAGCATTTGGGTTTACCGGTGTATGTAGCAAAAAAATTGGCAGCATAATTCCTGGCCGTTTCCCATTCTTTTTCATCAATGCAATAGCAAACTTTTACGCCATCAATATCACCTTTGATAAGACCGGCCTCCTTGAGTTCTTTCAAATGCTGCGAAACCGTGCTTTGTGACAAGGGTAATTCTTCCACAATGTCACCGCAAATACACGATTGTTTTTTAACAAGCAATTCAATGATGGCAATACGGGCCGGATGACCCAAAGCCTTCATGTATTTTGCTATTTTGTTTTGTTTTACTGTAAATTCTTCTGCTTTCGTTGCTCCCATATCAGTCACACTTTCCGTTATTGCAAATTACATTGTTTTCATTCTGCTTGATCTTATCATACAAACCATCAAAAAGCCTCTTGAATTCATCAAGCGTAGGCCAATCAATGCAATAATGCATGCTTGACCGGCTGAGTTTGCCTTTTATGATGCCTTCTTTTTTTAGGCTACGCAAATGCTCAACCACCGTTTGTTTTGAAAGCCCGGCAATGTTTACTACTTCTCCCGCAACGCAATTTTGCTTTTCAGCAATTGTTTTAATGATTGCAACGCGTGTAGGATGTGCAAGTGACCGGCATAAGGAGGCAAGTTTGGCCTCCGGGTTACGATACGTTTCAATTTCTGAACCCATATCGCAATATTACGATAAATTTGAATACCCTGCGGAAAAAAGTTGAAAAAGATATAATTTACAGACAGTCAGATTTATAATTTGTGTGTATAGCCAATCGAATCAATCGGTTTTTTTCCACTTCCGATATGAAAGGGGCTTCCTGCTTTATCCTGGGGCCCAGCCAATATACAAATGTCATCGTTAAGGATTAATACGTTAAAACCAATGACCTAAAATGAAAGGGACTTCTGCCAGGGGGTCTCTTTTTTTATGCAACTAAATCCGGTTATGCTGTAAGCACATTCCCCTTTCAAAATCGTAAATTTAAGATATAAATTTAAGAAGATGACAACGAATCAAAATCCGGTACAAACAAAAAGCAAAGCACGATTTTTACTTACGTTATTGTTTGGAGTAAGCGTTTTTGCCAACGGGCCGGCTTATGCGCAAGTAAGTTTTTCAATTAATATTTCCTCACAACCGGTATGGGGGCCTATAGGTTATGATTACGTGGAATACTATTACCTGCCCGAATATGGAATTTATTATTACGTGCCAACAGGGGTTTTCTTTTATCCTGTAGGTACGCGATGGGTCTCGTCAGTTTACCTGCCAGCCCATTATCATGTGAATTTGTACAATACATATAAAGTAGTCATTAATGATCCAAAACCTTATTTACGGCACAAAGCTATTGTGCGTAAATATGCCGCATACAAGAACAGGCCGCCAAGGCAGTTGGTTATACGGGATAGCCGCGATCCAAAATATTACGTGGTAAAAGGACATCCAAAATACGATGCCCGTTTTATACGAACTACACCACCCAATACCAAAGGCGTGCCACGAAAAGCGCCTGCTGATAAAACAAAAACTGCACCGGTAAAAGTAAAAGGTGAAGCAACACCACGGTATAATAAACCGATGCCGCCAAAGCGCTATAACAAAACTGCACCGGTTAAGGTTAAGGGTGAAGCTGTACCACAATACAACAAGACGGCTCCCGCCAATAATAATCAGGTGCGACCAAAAAATATGCCGCGTCAAAATACGCCAAAACCAGCGCATGGCAATACGCCTCAACCAAGAGGCGGAGGTGGTAATAAGGGAAGTTCAGGCGGTAAACACAAGTAAAACCGACTTGATTTTTTAATAAATTAGCAGGATGAGGATCGGCATTTTCATCCTGTTTATTTTTTGCCTTGAGGTAAATGCACAGAGCATTTTGCAAAAAGGCCGTAAGCATGTAAATACGCTTGCTGCCGACAATATGTTTGGACGCGGTTATGTCCATAACGGTTACCACGAAGCGGCCATATATCTTTGCAAGGAATTTAAGAAGCTTGGCCTTTCAGCGGGTGATGGTTATTTGCAGGAATTCACGTACCCGGTTAATACGTTTCCTGACAGCGTTGCAGTTTACCTGGACAATATGAAATTAAAAACCGGGGCCGATTTTATAGTTCATGAAGCTTCAGGATCTGATTCCGGTATTTTTATTCCGCATTATTTTTCGGTGAATGACTTATTCCTGAAATTGGAACCTGTTTTTCAACCCAACGAAATTGTGGTGGTTGATCCGCTCCCGGCAAAAATGCATGGTGACAGTGTTGCCATTATACAAAAACGCCTTGAACGGTTCAACCAGCAGGTTCCAATCATACAATTGGTAAACGATAAACTTATCTGGGGCGTGGCTCTTCAGGCATTTCCACACGCAACCATTCAATTAAAAAGTGAAAAATTTGACAAGACCGTTAATCGGGTAAAGCTCAATATCCGCAATAAAATTAACCCGGCTTTTCACTCATACAATGTCATAGCTGTTAAAAAGGCCAAACGCAAAAAGTATAAGGACTATTTGGTTATTACGGCACACCTGGACCACCTGGGCATGATGGGGTCAGGGGCCATTTTTAACGGGGCCAATGACAATGCTTCAGGCGTTGCCATGCTGCTTGTGCTTGCCGAATATTATGCACACCGGGAATTAAAAACCAATATCGCCTTTATTGCCTTTGGGGGAGAAGAAGCCGGCCTTATTGGCTCTAAATTTTTTGTGGATAATCCGCGCATACCACTTGATAAAATAAAATTTTTATTGAACCTGGATTTAATGGGAACAGGCGAAGAGGGTATTACCGTGGTAAATGCAACAAAATTTGTGCATGAATTCGAATTGCTAAAAAAAATAAATGCCGATAATAACTATGTAAAACAGGTTAAACCCCGTGGCGAAGCGGCCAACAGCGACCATTATTGGTTTACAAAAAGAGGTGTTCCTTCCTTTTTTATGTATGCCCTGGGAGGCACAACGGCCTATCATGATATATATGATCGGCCCGAGCAATTGTCCCTAACGGAATTTGAAGACCTGTATAAAATGATCATTGCGTTTTTTGAGCAAATTCAGTTGACAAAGAAGTAGTGGCGTATTCTTACCGTTTTACAAGTTTCCGCATAAAACATCCCTGGGCATTTGTTAGTCCAACAAGGTAAATGCCCTTTGGAAACATTGATACATCAATTACCCGCATAAAGCTGCCATTGTATAAAATTTTTCCATCGGGCGTGTTTATGCAAAGCGTAGTACCAGGTGCATCTTGTCCCACAATGTGTATGAAATCTTCAGTTGGATTTGGATAGAACCCGAAGACCGGTTCATCCGTTTCCGCAACCGAATTCATCCAATTATTAATTACACCAATGGCCTCCAAATCAAAACCACCGGTTGGAAAGGCAGTAGGCCATGGATCGTTTACTTTATTCCCGTATTGATCATAGGTGCAATAGGTTTGGCCAATGTTTCCAACTACATCAATGACTTTGATATGCGTTACGGCATTTACATCAAGCCCGCTTATTCCGGTTAATTCCTGCAAATCAAACGGGGTTCCGTAAAGAGCGCGGTATTTTCCGGCAAAGTTGTTCAGGTTGGTTGCATCCAGCGAATCAAACGTTCCAACCTGTATGGTGTCCTGTGTATTGCTTGTTGCCGGGAAACGAAAAAAATTAAT
>DASPJQ010000622.1:0-3870 GCA_035628535.1 Flavobacteriales bacterium
CTGGCGGTGTTTTATGGGTGTCGGGCGCCAGCATTCCTGCAGCCATTACATACACAACAACACCCGGAACATATGGGACCTGGAACAACGATGGTGTTACCAACTGGGGTGCCACCGCAGGAACAGCAGGCATTAGTTTAACCGGTTTAAGTATGCCGCCCGTTTCAACCATAGCGCCAAATCCATGTTCGGTGTTACCGGTTCAATTACTCGAATTTAATGCTCTTGCAAAAGAAAATAATTATGTTGAACTTACATGGAGCACCGCATCTGAATTAAATTCAAGCCATTTTATTGTTGAAAAAACGGCAGACGGTGTTGACTGGGAAGCAGTAATAACACATCAGGCCAAGGGAACTACCAACATTACGCATAATTACAGCGATAAAGATTTGAACCCGGTAAAAGGTGAATCGTATTACCGTTTAAAAATGGTTGACAATGATGGCAGTTTCGTGTATTCAGAAATACGCCCGGTATTTATTGAATTGCCTGTTAACGCAATTTTATATCCAAATCCATCAAATGAAAAAATAACGGTTGAATTTGAAGGTAAAATAAAAGCGCAACATCAGGTTGAAATACGTTCGGCACTGGGCAATTTAATTACAACGTTACCACTAAACAATGAAATAAGTCAATTCACGTTTCCGGTTGACCGTTTGCCCAGCGGGGTATATTTCCTGTTGCTGAATGAACAGCGGTTGAAATTTATTGTGCAACACTAGAATACTAAACTGCCTACCTGGCGTAAATGGCCGGCCTGTAAAATCTGCCAGCAATAGAAGATTTAATGGCGGGGAATGAATGTTCAGTAAAACGTATATTCAAAGCTCGTTTTCAATGTAGTTTCAGTTATTCCGGCTTTGGTTTTACTTTCTTTTTCAACCAGGAGGCAATCAATGTAAAAATAACTGGTTTTTGTTTTGTGGCCGGCAATACCACTTTCATATTTTCCTACAAAATTCTTGTTTTCTTCGCTGGTTTCGTTTCCTTTTTTGTCGTAAGTGTAATATGAAACGCCACGTTGATTGTTACCAAGGTCTTTTTGCACGGTGCTCCTTGACATAAAACCGCTTTCCCAGAAAAATTCTTCCGTTGATGAGGTGTTCCAAAGCTTTTCTTCTTCGGTTTTTTTAGTCAGCCTGCCTTCAGTATCATAAAAATATTTTGTTTCCCCGTAAAGCGTATTGTTTTTAATAATAGTGTGTAAAAGTATTTTTTTATCCCTGAAAATATAGGTATGAAGCATAATGTCGTTGTTATGCAGATGGTATTCTTCAAGAATTGTGCTGTCGCTTTTATTTACAGTGTAGGTATAGGTTACAAACGAATTCATTTTTTTGGATGTGTTAAGCCCTTCAAAAAAATCTTTTTTTACCAGTTTGCCTTTTTCATAATAATCAATTTGTTTCATGGTCAGGAGTGAGTCTTTTTCAGGGCCGGTATAAGTCAGCACAGTGTGCATGTTGGGTGTATAGGTATGGTGCACCCTATCAACGCTGTATATATTTTTGCCAGAGTAACTGTATGTGTACTTTTTCAGTATGCGGCCCAGCGGATCAAATGTTTCGTCATAAACCAGCTGTTTCCATCCTTCTTGTTCCTGCCAGGTTTTTTTCGTTTTAATTTTCTGTTCCGAAACGTAATTCACGCAGGTGTCTTCAGTAAACCCTTTTTTCTTTTTAGGGGTTTCTTTTGGTTCGGCACTGCCCGAGCAGGAAACCAGGTAAGCAAAGGAGACGAATAAAAAAAGCCTGATGAAAAACATATGAACGCTAAAATATGTTTTTTTTGAAGCCTGGTCCTGGTGCTGGATAAGTTTTTTGCGGTTTCAGTTCGGGCACAAATAATTTGGACGTTCAATTTGTCGCAGACAATGAAGAAGGATAATACGCTATACCGTTACGAACAATACCATGCCCGGCACGAATAACGCTTATCACGGGTTACGAAGATCGAGGAATAACTAAGGCTTATCTCTCCCAATAAACCGTTCTTTTTCGAGAAGAAAATTGATGGCCCGGTTAATATTTTTTTCAATAGCCTCATCGCTTTTTAAAAATCCAATATACCGTTTGATTTCTTTTTGCCTGGAAGCTGGCAACGATTCAAATTTTGCTTTTGCTTTTTTGTGTTTATCCAGGGCTGCTTTTAACTTCGGGTGCATTTCGGTAACGCGTTCCTGCGGATCAAATTTTACCGATAGTTTTATGGTATCGCCAACACCCTTACCGGCTGCCTTGCGCATGGGCATGTTCAGGTATAAACGCCATTTGCTTTTGTATTTAACCAGGTTTTGGACAAAATCCTGCTTGTTAATGGTTACTTTTATAGGAATGGGGCCTTTGTCCCGGCCCGCTTGCTTAAAAAGCATTTGCAACTGTGATTCGGTCAATAAAACGTACGGATTTACGCCTAGAATGGCTATACTGGCTTGGACATTCATTTTAATGTAATGCTACAAAACTGCTTTAATTTTTTCCGTTACTTCTTCAACAGTGCCATTGCCGTCAAAGCTCCACACATTTAACCGGGTTTTCATGTATGCGATGGCAGGGCGGGTCATTTCCTCAAAAACATTTATGCGTTTTATGTGCACAGCCTCATTTTTATCGTCTTCCCGCGCTGAATGTTCGGCACGCTTTTTTGCCCGCCTTAATAATTCTTCCTTGGGCACTTCAATGTTAATGACCTTGCCTATGGAAAGGTTTTTAGAGGCAACCAATTCCAGCAAATCGACAACCTGGGGTTTTGTTCGCGGGTATCCATCCAGTATGATCCCTTTTTCACCTGCGTTTTCATCAATGATTTGTGAAAACAGTTTTTTCATGATAGCGTCCGGGACAAGATCGCCCTGCGCTTCATAGTGTGACATGATATTGCCTATTTCAGTCTTATTGTCTTTTTCAAGCCGGCACCGTTCACCCGTTGACACATGCATATAACCAAAAAGATTTTTAAGAATTTCACATTGGGTGCCTTTACCACAGTAGGGCGGACCGGTAATGATATGTATTTCCATGAATTTTTGTAGAAATTTGTCTTCTCCGGTAGTGCAGGTATGTTTCTTTGTGGTTAAATTTTATGCCGAAACCTCAATCTTCTCCTTCTTTTTATCGGCAAAAGCTTCTTTCGGGGTTAATCCAAGCACCTTGAACATTTCCAAGTCATCATTAAATGCAGGATTTGGCGTGGTCAATAGTTTATCACCGGCAAAAATACTTCCGGCACCGGCCATAAAACATAAGGCCTGTCCCTCAACACTCATATCGGTACGTCCTGCACTTAACCGCACCACGGTTGCGGGTAATACAATACGGGTAACAGCAATCATGCGCACCATTTCAAATATATTGACCTTTTCCTGTTTTTCAAGCGGGGTGCCTTCAACAGGAACCAGTGCATTGATTGGGGTTGAATGCGGGTGTTCGGGCAGGTTTGCAAGCGTTTTAAGCATGTTTACGCGGTCCGTTACCGTTTCACCCATGCCAATAATTCCTCCGCTGCACACCGTGAGTCTGGCCTTTCGAACATTGTCCAGCGTTTCCAAACGGTCTTCATACGTTCTTGTTTGAATAATGTCTCCGTAATGTTCTTCACTCGTATCAATGTTGTGGTTGTACGCATATAAACCCGCATCGGCCAGTTTTTTTGCCTGGTTTTCGGTAAGCATGCCTAACGTACAGCACACTTCCATGTTCATGCTTGTAATTTCACTCACCATGCCACATACTTTATCAAAATCGGAATTATCGCGCACGTTGCGCCATGCCGCGCCCAAACACACGCGCGATACACCGTTGGCTTTTGCGTTTTTGGCCAATTCAACCACCTGTTCAACCGGCATTAATTTATGTACCTTAATAT
>DASPJQ010000623.1:0-9737 GCA_035628535.1 Flavobacteriales bacterium
GAACCTGTTGCGGCCATTGCGGGCAACAAATTCGGTTTACGGCATAGGTGCCGGTGGGTTTGGTGCCCTTGACCTGAGTGACTGCTGCCGGCAAAATATTTTCAATAAGTACCCAACCGGCTTATAATTTCGAATTCAAAAGCTCGCAATTTTTAATGGCTTTTTCCAAATACGGAAGGTGGCAGGCTTTTTTAATTAGTTCGATATGCCCCAGGTGATGACAATCGCTCCCCAAAAAATCAACCATTTTTTCATCTATTAGTTTTTCGGCTATTTTTTTGGTAGGCAAACCGTAAATACCGGTCAGTGAAGTAATATTCATTTGAATAAATACGCCCTTGTCGCGCAAATCAATTATTTTATTGAAATTGGTAAACCAAAAGGGGTAACGTTCCACATGGGCCATTACCGGTTTGTATCCCCCAAGCTGCAATTCAAAAATAATGCTTCCCAAATTGGGCGGCTCGCTTACAAAAGGCATTTCAAACAAAATATAATTGTTGCTGAAAGGCAGCATGTCCCTGGCGCGTATTTTATCTTCCAGGTCGGCATCAATGTAATATTCAGCCGAAGCTTCAACCACAATGTCAATGCTTTTTTCATTTACCGCAGCACGCACCAGTTCCAGGCCGGGCAAAATGTTGTGTTTCCCGTTTTTATAGGTATCGCCCATAATGTGCGGGGTGGTAATGACTTTTGCATACCCCAGCGCTTTCATTTCGGCAATGAGTGCAAGGCTGTCGTCAATGGTTTGCGCCCCGTCATCAATACCCGGAATAAAATGCGAATGCATGTCGGCCTTCAACACACCCAGATTTACCGGTGCAGAAAGTGTTCTTTCGCCAAATATTTTTTTTAGGAATCCCACGTCTAACGGTGCACGTACTGCTGTTCGTAATAAAGTTTATAATTTCCATTGGTAACATCATTGAGCCATTCCTGGTTAGCCAGGTACCAGTCAACGGTCTTTTCAAGTCCTTCTTCAAATGTTACCGATGGTTTCCATCCCAGTTCTTTCTCAATTTTTGAAGCATCAATGGCGTACCGCAAATCGTGCCCGGCACGGTCTTTTACAAACGTTATAAGTTTTTCCGATTCGCCTTGTGAACGCCCCAGTTTTTTATCCATAAGCCGGCACAGCAAACGAATTAAATCAATATTGGTCCATTCGTTATGCCCGCCAATGTTGTACGTTTGGCCCGTTTTACCTTTATGAAATACCAGGTCAATGGCGCGTGCGTGATCAATAACGTATAGCCAATCACGTACATTTTCACCTTTCCCGTAAATGGGAATGGGTTTATTGTTTTTAATGTTGTGAATGGCCAGCGGAATCAGTTTTTCAGGAAAGTGGTTTGGGCCGTAATTGTTTGAGCAGTTTGAAATGACAATATTGAGTTTATACGTGTCGTGATAAGCGCGAACAAAATGGTCGCTTGATGCTTTTGATGCCGAGTAGGGGCTGTGCGGATCATACCGCGTTGTTTCATAAAAGAAACCGGTTGGGCCCAGGCTCCCGTACACTTCATCGGTACTAATATGATAAAAACGGTTTTGTTCATTGCCTGCCCAATGCTTTTTGGCCGAGTTAAGCAGTACAGTGGTGCCAATTACATTGGTTTTTACAAATTCCAACGGATTTGAAATGGACCGGTCAACATGGCTTTCGGCCGCCAGGTGAACAACCCCGTTGAATGTGTATTTGGTAAAAAGTTCATCAATAAAAGCTTCATCACATATATCGCCTTTTTCAAACACATAGTTTGGTTTTTTCTCTATGTCTTTTAGGTTTTCCAGGTTACCGGCATAGGTAAGCTTGTCAAGGTTTACAATGGTATAGTTAGGGTAATTGTTTACGAATTGACGCACAACGTGCGAACCAATGAATCCGGCACCTCCGGTTATTAAAATGGTCATAAGCGGTATTTGTGTAAATATACGGTTTTAGGCAATAGACAATGCCTGTTTGGGGTCAAGGATTGACCTGAATAAATCTTTTTGAGTAGCGTAAAAGCGGGTAATGCTTATTTGGGCTTAATGGTAGCTGTTTTTTTATACAGTATTTTAACACCGGCAGGCTGTGTACCAACCTTCCCCGTAATTTTGGTATCCATTACATTGAACTTGGAATCCAGTTTCATGAGTTGCTGGTAATAGACAGTAACCGCATTGCTCACCATAATGTTGGCCCAAAAATGCACTTCATAATTTTTTGCATTGGGGTCAACATGCTTGAGCATTATATTCAGCGAGTCTATTTTCTTTGAAATTTTGGCCTGGCCCGCTTCAAACTCTTCCTTGGTTTTTTTGTTTTCCGGTGATTTGAACATTTCTTCTTTTTCCATCATAAATTCCTGCAATACAAGAATTTTATTTTCGAGGATGAATTGTTCCTGCGAAGGAATTTCATGGAAATTTTCGAAACGGGGGCCATCGTAATATTCAAATGTTTTGTCGGCCCATAGTAAAATTGATTTTTCGGCAAGTTCCTGCGCATTGTTATCAGCTGTAGCCTGTGGAAATACCGGAGAGAAAGCCAACAAGGCTACTGATCCCGCAATTGCACCTATAAGACTCATAGTATTCTGGTTTGGTAAGGCTAATATAGCAATATCCGTGCAATTTTTGGCATTGTTCATTCTTTGTACGGCATAAATACTGAAAATCAGCACGCCTTAACACTATTATAACAGTGTTAAAAATGTCCTTAAACGTTTAAGGGATCAATCCTTTTTTTCGAAATATTTGTCAAAGGGTGCATCAACCGGGAGCATTCCGGCCGGTGAAAAATACGCGTCAAGCTCGGCATAAATGGCCCTGGTTTCGGTTTTTCCATCGCTGCCGGTGCATTCATATTTATGAAAAATCTTATATCCAATGAGGCTGTCGCCTGTTGCCGTTTTAACTTTTATTTCTTCGGAAGGCGAAAACTTAATGGGGCGGTAGTTTTCGCACAGCCTGCGTTCGTCAATGCGTTTCATGACTAAAAACCCGCAAATAATATCGGGATCAAATTTTTTTGTTTTGTTGATGATGCGGGTCACACGCAACGCTGTCACCAGGAATTCTTCTTTACCCTCTTTTAGTTTTGCCAGGCGTGCGTTGTAAAAATCAAAAACCTGGTTGCTTTGAGCCACATCGCTGTCGTAATTGCCCGAATTAAAAATCGGGTATTTCTGGAAAAAATAATAGAACCAGTCAAAATCGTCCTTTGCGAGTTCGGCAGCCAGCTTTATGCGCAGGTCTTTTACTTCAAGTTTGTCATTCAAAATAAAATCGCATTCGTAAACGGTACCGCTCCCGTCTGTTTTTGTTTTGACAGAAAAAATATGGTTGATGATGTAATCAGGCAATTCACCGCCTTTGGCTGCGATCAGTCTTCGTTTTTGCGCAATAAGCGTATCGTATGCTGCGGCTACCGAATCGGTTTTTGACCCGTAATGGTCCTTCATTCCGGGAACAAGTTTACGTAGCTCAATAAGTTCTTCCAGTTCTTTTACGTCCTGTTTTTTTAACCTGAAAAGGTTGCCGAAGTTGTAGATTTTATAAGTGGCATCGGCCCCGAATTTTTTGCGTACATACGCCTCAACGTTTTCCTCAGCAATTTTTTTCGGGTTGTCATCATTACCCGGTTTTTTTACAACAGCCGATGGTGGAGCAAACGAGGTTAGGGCCATCGTCCCGATAAATGAAGCGCAAAGAATATTTTTTATCATTTGAGTGAAGGGCCCCGTTTTTACAATGCTACCCCGGTTACCCTCTTATAACGTAAATATCAAACAAAAAGTACGCCAGGGATTTATATAACACCAAAGTAACGGAGCAATACAAGAATAATGAAAATGATCAATATCAGGCTTAAAATTCCTCCTAAAGCGCTGTCAAGTAAAAAGAAAAGCACTAAAGCAAGGGCAATAAGCACGGCCATAAGCAATAATTCTCCAACGCTTCCTTCTTTGGTATTTTTAACAGATTTAACCGCATCGGGTTTTGCAACATGCAACGGCCAGTCAACAGTGGTGGATTCATCGGTTTTTTCTTCCGGGACAACTTCGGCTGTGGCGTTTTTTGAAGTGGTATAGTCCTGTTGCGTGTTTTGTTTTTGCGCTCCATTTACAGGCTGCATTTCAATCACAGGGGTAACAGCGGTTTGCTGGTCCTGGTTTTCGTTTTGCGTCCCGGTAGCTATCGGGATGGTTGATACCGGTTCATTTGTTTTTTTGGGCCAAATAACCGGGGTTTTATTTTCAGGAGTTTTTTCATTGCCAGCGGTCTCAACTTTTGTATCGTGATCAATCCAGTTTAAATGCCCGTAACGTTTTTTTGAGAACATATGGCCGGTTGAACAGGACTGAAGTAAAAACGCACATGCAACTGAAACAAAAAGTAGTTTTTTTATGGTCTTCATAGGTCTTGAGGTTTTCAATGGGTTTATTTTAAAACGAGGTGTACAATTGAATTGAAAAGGGCCAGCCCGTCAGTATTTCCAAGGTGAATGTCAGAAGCCCTTTCGGGGTGCGGCATCATACCGAAAACATTTTTTTTGGCATTGCATACCCCGGCAATGTTTTCAAGGCTCCCGTTGGGATTGGCATCGGGGGTTACTTTGCCTTCGGCATTGCAATAGTGGAAAAGAACCTGTCCGTTTGCTTTCATGGATTTAAGGGTGGCCTCATCGGTATAATAATTTCCTTCGCCATGTGCAATGGGAATTTTATATGCTTTGCCTTTTTCCATGCCCTGTGTAATAAGTGTATTGGTTGCAGCCGGGGTTATGTACACGTTTTTACAACTGAATTTGCGGAACGTATTATGCAACAATGCCCCGGGAACAAGGTTTGCTTCTGTTAAAACCTGAAAACCGTTGCATACCCCTAAAAGGTAACCGCCTTTTTCGGCATGCTCAATCACTTTTTCCATAATGGGCGAAAACCGTGCAATGGCGCCTGAGCGCAGGTAGTCGCCATACGAAAAGCCGCCTGGCAGTATAATAAAATCACATTTTTTCAGGTCTTTGTCCTTGTGCCATAAACGTTCAACTTTTTGCTGCATAATGGTTTCAAGAACATACACCATGTCCTCGTCACAATTTGATCCTGGAAAAATAACTACACCGAATTTCATAGTTTAAAAATTATTGTTTGACTAATATAAAGATAGGTACAATAGCCGGTTTGACTCAAAATAAATAGTTATTAAATGTTGTAGCGTAAAAGCTGCACGGCAACAATTCCCAGGAACACCACTTCGGTAAGGGTTTTAAAGCGGTTGTTACCAAAATAATAGCCGGCAAACAGGGATCCGATACCTGCCACAATGAAGTAAGGCGCATAAATAAATCCGTTATAATTCAACAGCGTAAGTAGTGTTGTGGTTATTATGAACGTGAATAAAAGTACCTGGCGCTGCTTGCGGGCATGCATAACAACGCGTTGTGCACCTTTAAAATAGCTTATCATGCCCAGCAATATGACAACAACGCATGCTGCCAGGGTATAGGTTTGCATGGTATAATAAGCGTTGAAATCAAATTTTTGGATGATAAAAAACGTGAAAAACGGTTGACCGGTAAGCAAACGGTAGCAAGCGTAAAAAGAGAATATAAGCCCAAACCCAATAAAGGGAAACAACCATTCGCGCCAGTTAAACGTTCTGAATACCTGTAAAAATACCGGTACCATCACAAAAAAAATAACTGCAGGTTCAAACAGAAAGCAGGCAATGGCCATGATCAGACCCACTTCAAACCCGCGATCAATTACCTGTTGCTGGTTATATATTCTCAAAAGTGGCCAAAGTGCAGCCAGGACAAACAATTGGCTGAGCTGCCATGAATAAAAACCAGTGTTTGTTCGCAGGCAGGCCTCAATTAAAACATATACAAATGCATAGATATAGGAAGGCTTATTGCATAAATCGGTGCTGTTGATAAGCCGGTTGAAAACAATGGCGGTCAGGTTCGATACAACAAAAGCAGCAATGGTGCCCTCTAATCCGTCAAGCACCAGGTCATGCTTGAATAGCATTACATATGTTGTTACAATGTGAGAATCAGGAGTTACGGGGTACAGCAAAAAAGGTGTCCATAAAAGGGCAGTAAAAAAAGGTAATAAAAAAAGTACCGGTGGCTGATTGGTGTTTAAATATTTAAGCAGCATGTGGTACTATCAAATTATTGTTATTTTTGCCCTAAATGTAACACGCTATGGACTACTTTTGGATACCTCTCGCTAAATTTTTCCAATGGACTTTCGGCATTTTGGAAGCGCTTGGCAATACGCCTAATTATATTTTCATTGCAGGAGGGTTTGTAGGTTTGATATACTGGTGCTGGCTCCAGGGTAAATACAATAAGGAAGCCGCCAACAATCCAGGCCAGCTGAAATAGGCATACAATCCCTAAGAAATTATAACCGTTTACCTTATTTAACAAGGCCCTTTTTGCATTGTCAAAAAGGGCTTTTAATTTTGTGGCCGGTTTGGTTGGGAGCTTAAAACCAAACCCTTAAAAGGCTTAACGGTTATTTAATAATTGAAAAAGGGGTGTACCATTCAAATACTTTTAGTATGTTTGAACCCACACTAAACCAATGTGAAAATCGTTAGTTTTGTGCACCTAATTAATAAATAAACATTTAAACAAACCCAAAAAGTAAATTTTTAAAATCCACAATTATGAGTAGCGAAAAAAAAACTGGTGGTTCATTGTTTGCCATCATTGTGATCCCGGTAATTATCGTGTTTTGTTACGTGATATTTTACACCCTGTTTGGTAATCCGGCCAACTTCAAAGGCGGCACTACCGCAGGACATCCGCTTGACACAAATCCCCAATGGTTTTATGCCACCGTATATAAAGGAGGAATCATTGTACCTATCCTTATGTCAATTGTGTTGATTGTAATTACGTTCACTGTTGAACGTTTCATTACCATCAGCAAGGCAAAAGGCCGTGGACGCATTGACAGTTTTATTCGTGAAGTACGCACCCGTTTGAACAACGACCAGGTAAACGAAGCGCTTGAATTGTGCGATACCCAACGCGGTTCGGTTGCCAACGTGGTACGTTCAGGTTTGCAAAAATACCAGAACGTGCGCAACGATAATTCACTTGACCGTGAATCAAAAATTGCTGCTGTTAAGGATGAGTTGGAAGAAGCTACTCAATTGGAATTACCCATGCTTACCAAAAACCTTTTCATTATTTCAACCTGCGCTTCAATTGCAACGCTTGTGGGTTTGATTGGTACCGTACTTGGTATGATTAAATCATTTGGCGCCTTAAGTAGTGCTGGCGGAACGGTTGATGCGGCTGAACTTTCGGCTGGTATTTCCGAGGCCCTTATCAATACAGCTATCGGTATCGGTGGTTCGTGTATCGCTATCATTATGTATAACTACTTCAGCAACAAGATTGATGCTATTACGCATGGTATTGATGAAGCCGGCTTTACTGTTTCACAAACCTTCTCGGCAAAAAACATTTAATTGTTTTTTGAACCTGAGACAATTACGTATGTACAGAACAATATAAAAAGAAAAGAACATGGCAGAAATACAAGGAGGAAAAAGCCCTTCGCTGGACATGACACCAATGGTGGATCTTGCTTTCCTTTTGGTTACTTTCTTTATGCTTACCGCGCAGTTTAAGCCGCAGGAAGTAGTAATGGTTGATACCCCTACATCGGTAACTACCAAAGAAATTCCTGAAAACGATTTGTTTATTGTTACCATTGATAGTACGGGCAACGTGTTTTTCTCAATGGAAAACCCAAAACAAGCCGGGCAGGTTGTTGACTTAAGAGGTAAAATGCTCGAGTTTTTTGCAGGCAAAAAGCAAATCTCGTTAAGCAACCAGCAAAAAGCGAAGTTTTCAAAAGAAGGTATGTTTGGTGCACCTGCAAGCAAATTGGGCGATTACCTGAATGCCAGTGGGGAGCAAAAAAAGGAACTGATTAAAGACAACGGAGGCATACCTTACGATTCAACCAATAACGAATTGTTTATATGGATACAGGCCATACAAACCGTGCATTACCAGGCCAAACAAGAGCAAAAAGAAAACATTCAGGCAGGTATTGTTTACAAGCCCAAGGAAGTGATGCAAAAACTGAAATACGCAATTAAAGCCGATGGTAACGCTAATTATGAAAAGGTGCAAAAAGTGATTTCTGTGTTCCAGGACCCGCAGTTGCACATCAATTCATTCAGCCTGATTACCGACATGGAGAAATTTTAATATTAAAAGCAGAATTATATTATGGGAGAAGTAGCTGACACCGGTGGAGGGGGAGGAAAGAAAAAAGGAAAAGTAAGGGCCAAAAAACAATCAACCAAGATTGATATGACGCCCATGGTGGACCTCGCGTTCCTGTTACTCACTTTCTTTATCTTAACAACTACCCTTGCCGAGCAAAAAACACTCGACATTCTTTTACCAAGCAATGAAAAAGTTGACGAAAAAGATTTGCCCAAAATCAACAATGCGGTAACGGTAATCCTTTCCGATAACGACAAGGTTTATTATTACCTGGGCATGTTAAAGACTGAGACCGAACTCGTGCCTTCAAATTTCAAGGACATACGCAATGTTATTGCCAAGAAAAATGAACGCATTGTAAAACGCCTGAATGATTACATTAAAAAACATCCGAAGGTCGATTTTGAGAATGACAGCATTGCAAAACGGGATAAAAAGGAGATACAATCTGACAAAAGCGGTGTTTTTGTCATCATTAAATACGATAGCCTGGCCAAATACCGCAACGCTATTGATATTATTGATGAAATGGACATTTGCGGGGTTCCAACAGGCCGGTATGCCATCGTTAACAAGCTGGAACCGGCTGAAAAAGTGATGTTGCACAATGCCAGAAACAATTAAATGAAAAAAACAGCCGGTTTTATTGAACCTTGGGTTCTGAAGGCTGTACAGCTTAAAAAAAGCAAAATATATGAACTATTCGTGGCCGCTGAAATCAAACGCATGAATATTCTATAGACCTTAAACATAAAATTTTTGCATATGAATACATTATCAATCATGCTAGCCGCCAAACCTGCCGAGAGCAGCCCGGTTATGTATTTCGTGATTGGAGGTTTGCTGGTGGTGTTTGCCGCGCTCCTTTCATGGGACAGAAGTTGGTCCAATGCTGCTTCGGACGAGCGCAATGAGATGGTGTTTGAAAACCGCAACCATGCATATGGGGCATATGAGCTCCGCCATGGTTATATCAAGCAGGCCTTAATAGCTTTATTATGTTCACTCATTTTTATGGGCTTTTGCCTCAGCACGCCTAAAATTGTGGCCATGATAAGCGGTGGTGAATCGCAGGCCGATTTTGACCGTAACAAAAATGCCGAGTTGATTGCCGAAATGAAGAACATAGAGAACCAACCACCACCACCGCCACCGCCACCGCCACCACCACCACCGCCACCGGTTGAGCCGCCTAAAATGGAAATCGTAAAGTTTGTTCCGCCAAAAGTGGTTGAAGAGGAAGTAAAAGATCCGCCACCGCCAATTGAGGCTGATAAAAATGTTGGTAAGGAAAATGTAAAAGGAACAGATGAGGAAGCATTGCCTCCACCGCCACCGCCACCTCCACCGCCAAACGATGAAATTTTTGACCAGGCCGAGGTGCAGGAAGGTGCCGAGTTCCCCGGAGGAATGGGCGAATTGCAAAAATGGCTGGCCAAAAACATCAAGTACCCTGAAATGGAAGCCAGTTCAGGCA
>DASPJQ010000624.1:0-3765 GCA_035628535.1 Flavobacteriales bacterium
CGCTATTTTCAGAAAGTAAACTGTTGATGGCTACTTTTTCAACGCCTATTGAAAACAGTGTTTTAAAATCATTGATTTCCTTTACACCTCCTCCGTAGGTAAAAGGCATGAAGCATTCAGAGGCAAACTCCTTTATTTTATCAAACGATGGTTTGCGTTTTTCAATTGATGCCATTATATCAAGAAAAATCAACTCATCAACTTCTTTTTCATTGTATATTTTAATGGCGTTAATAGGGTCGCCTACGTAAACCGGATTTGCAAACTGTTTTGTTTTAACAAGTCCGCGGCCGTTGTACAAGAGGCAGGGCATGATGCGTTTTAATACCATGCGTTCAGAGTTTGGAAAAATTTTCAAGCAACTTCATGCCGAATTTATGGCTTTTTTCAGGGTGGAACTGTGCCCCGAATATATTGTCATGTTGAACCACACAATCAAAATCGTGGCCGTATGAACAGGTAGCCACTATATCACTGCGGTTGTCACATGCAACGTAATAAGAATGTACAAAATAAAATTTTTGCCGTCCCTCATTTACCAAGGGCGATGGTTTTACAACCCGTATGTAGTTCCATCCCATATGTGGTATTTTGTATCCGTAGTTTTCCGGAAGAACAAATTTTTTTGTGTCGGCCTGTATCCAGCCCAACCCTTTTTCCTGGCCTTCTTCGCTTTTACGGGTAAGCAATTGCATGCCCAGGCAAATGCCCAGGACCGGTATTTTATCCTGCAATGCTTTTTTATTTAATACAGGTATGATTCCAGACGCATGCAGATGTTGCATACCATGGTCAAACGCCCCTACACCGGGCAAAATTATTTTTTTCGCTTTATCAATCAGTTCAGGATCGTTGGTTAAAACAACATCTCTTACCTCAATGCGCTTAAACATATTGAGAATAGAAGCAATGTTTCCCATTCCATAATCAATAACCGCAATCATGTCGTATACTCAAATTCTATGCTATTTTCCTTCATAACCACCTTGCCAATTATTTTTGCAGGGTTTCCCGCGGCAATTGAAAAGTCGGGCAGATTGCGGCTGACAAATGAATTGCTTGCCACCAGGCAATGTTTTCCAATGGTAATTCCTTTTACAACCATGCATTGAGGGCCAATGTATGTGCAGGTCCCAATGGTAACAGGGGCATGTTCCATTGGCAGTTTTCCGCCTGATAATGTTTTTTTTACGTTATCGTGCGTATAAATATGGGTTCCAGCTGAAATAGTGCAGTTGTCACCTATGTTTAAGCCGCCTGAACCATCCACAATTGTAAACGGTCCAATCCAGCAGTTTTTGCCAACGTTAACCGTGCCAAAAATAAAAGCACTGTCATAAACCGAAGTGCCCTCGCCAAAATTTAATTTTTTTGCGCGTTCCCACCGGTCAAACATTTCTTCAGAAAAAGGAAGCGAACGGTCAAACTGGTTTTTAAAAGCCTTTGAAAATAAATCGTGGAGATGGTTCAATTCGTTGAACAGGGTTTCTGAAGTATGGCCACTGATTACTTTTTTCCTGTCCATAACGATTATTTTATAAGGAGTTTTTGCTCAATCCACATGGCTGTTTTTTTTATCCCTTCTTCCAGGTCAACTTTTGCTTTAAAACCTAACAGGTCGTAGGCTTTTTCAACCGAAGGGATCCGCAAAGCAATATCAGCCGACAATGGCGGATCAAAAACAATTTTGGAATCAGAATTCAACACCCTGCACACGGTTTGCGCCAGACCCAGTATAGTAATAACCGCCCTGGCATTTCCAATATTTATGCTTTGGCCTATAGCGGCATTATTTTCAAGGCACCTGAAAAGGCAATCAACAAAATCATCAACATAACACCAGGCCCTTATCTGGTTGCCATCACCATCAATGTGTATGTCCTGGTTTTGTAAAGCGCGCTTAATAAAAATCTGGATGGCTCCCTCACCGGTTTGCCCCGGCCCATATACGTTAAAAGGCCTAACGGTTACAATGGGCAATTTAAACTGGTGATAATAGGCATGGGCAAGATGTTCGCCTGCAAGTTTGCTTACTGCGTAGGTCCACCTGGCTTCACCTGCCGAACCTGCAACGGTTTGATCGGTTTCAGATGATTTAAACGCCATAGATCCGAAAACCTCCGATGTTGAAAAATCAATAAAACGTTCGCTTATGCCATTTACCCTTGCCGCTTCCAGCGCATTTGCAGTCCCCATCATGTTTACTCGCATGGTTTTTACCGGATCTTTAATAACCGTGTCAATGCCGGCAATACCTGCCGCGTGTACAACTATGTTGCTTCCGCTCATGGATTGTTCAAGCAAAGCATAGTCCAGCACATCGCCTTTTACGATGCGGATGTTTTTATGACCTGCATAACCACTTCCAGAAAGCGTATCTCTGTGAAAATTATCGTAAACCGTTATAACGTTTTTTTCAACAAGTTGTTTAATAAGCGTATTTGCAATGAATCCCGCTCCGCCAGTAATAAAAATGTTTTTTCCTTCCATTTAAAGCGTATTAAGTTGTGATGCAATATAAGAAATATTGTCCTCAGTCAGTCTTTCATAAATGGGTATAGCAAGGCCCTTTGTATATGCCTTCATGGCCACGGGAAAGTTTTTCAGGCAATCAATGGCGTACTTGTCCCTGTAATATTTTTGAAAGGGTATGCACTGCGCCCCGTAATTGGTACCAATGTTTTTTTCTTTCAGCAGGCCAATTGTTTTGTCGCGGTCAATGCTTTCGTCAAGCATGATGTGAAACGATTGCCACGTATGATTCATTCCATGACTGATGAAAGGTAACGTTATTTTTTTGTTTTTGACCTGGTCAAAATAAACCAATGCAAGTTTTTGTTTGAATGCAATGATTTGTTCGAGGCGTTTTAATTGGTTGTTGACCAATGCGGCCTGGAAATCGGTTAGCCTGTAATTGAACCCGGCTGCAACAAATTCTATTTTTTCATCAACCATATCAATTCCATGGTTGCGTAAAATCTTTACGCGTTTGGCAAAGTCACTATTCCGGGTGGTTACCAATCCGCCCTCACCCGATGAAATGGCTTTGCGGGGGTGAAGCGAAAAAGAACCGAAATCACCGAATGTACCCACATACTTTCCATTCTGCATTGCCCCCAGTGCGCATGCGGCATCTTCAATCAAATAAATGTTATAATTTTTTGCGATGGATGCAATTTTTTCAATATCACATGCCATTCCGAATTCATGCACTGCAATAATTGCTTTTGTGTTTTTAGTGATATGTTTTTCAATTTCCGAGGCATTTATATTGAAAGTGTCAGGTTCAATGTCAATAAAAACGGGTTTTGCACCAACCAATTCCACAACATTTGCAGTAGCAACATACGAAAACGCTGGAACAATCACTTCATCGCCTTTGCCTATTTCAAGAACGGTTAGTGCGAGGTGCATGGTGGCTGTTCCATTTGAAACGGCAACGGTGTGTTTGCAACCTGTAAATTCGCTGATGTTTTTTTCGAGCTTTTCAACATTCAATCCCTGAACAAGCATGCCCGACAACAATACTTTTTCAGCAGCGGCAATGTCTTCAGGGGTAATGTCTGGACGGGCCAGAGGGATAAAATCCATAAAATCGAAAAAGCTTATTGCGTGAAGATACATAGTTTTAAAACGCCTTTTTTATACCTTTATTCTTTTTTGAAAGAGTCTGTTTATTTTAATTATCTGATATTCAATGTTGAAAAAACACTCAACACTTTACATTGCTTCGCAGAACCAGCATAAAATACAGGAAATAAACCA
>DASPJQ010000625.1:0-7961 GCA_035628535.1 Flavobacteriales bacterium
AAAACAATTCGGCTTTCACAAACATGCAGGCGCCCGTTGCCCAAAATACTTCAACGGCATTGTCATATTGTCCTTCATCTTTTTCGGCCGTATCAAACATACGCCCGCGGCAAAAAGGAAAGCCGTATTTATCAATAAAACCCCCGCTTGCCCCTGCGTGTTCAAAATAGTGGCGGTTGTTCCAGGCGCGTATTTTCGGTTGCACGGCAGCCACATCTTTTCGGGCCAGCATATTTAAAGGTGCGTCAAGCCATCCTTCAGTAACTTCCACATCGGAGTTGAGCAATACAAAATAGGTGGCCTGTATTTTTTCCAGCCCTTTGTTGTAGCCACCGGCAAAACCATAATTCTGGTCATTAATGACTAGCTCAATATCCGGATAATTTTTTTTTAGAAAGTCAACCGAATCGTCAGTTGATGCATTGTCAATTACTGCAATACGGACCCCATTCGAGTAGTTGACAACACCGGGCAAATAGGTTTCAAGGTGTTTTTTACCGTTGAAATTCAAAATGGCTATTACGGTTTGTGCGTGCACGGGTTACTAAGGTAGGAAAAAAGAAGAATGGTCTATTTAATATTTAAGAAGTATGATTTAAACTCATGCAGGGCTTAATGTTGAACTCTGATCCGGCACGGGTAATGCATCAAACTTCCGGCCTTTCACTTCAAACTAAAAAAAATTTTAGCGCGGATTTTTCAGCAACTCATTCACATTGCCACCGTAATGGCTGCCGTTGTTTTGATTGGGGAAATCAATATCGGGGTTTTGCGTGCTGCGCGAATAAAGCACGGCCTCCCAGCGTGGGTTGCGGTATTCACCTGGGATGTTTGAATTCAACACGTCATAGTCGTTTGAAACCAGGTCAGGCATATAAAACAGGAAAAACTTATTGTTGAATTTTCCCACTTTGTAATACTGCCAGATTTGATACGGGTAGGCAGCCGGTTCATTGGGCCGGTCGGTAATTTGATTTGGTGGTCCGTATTTAAGGTAAACGCGTCCGCGTTCGGTTTCATAACCACGCTTGATGCGTGTACTGAAATAGCCATTCACTTTTTTTACTTCCTGTTTATATTGAAGCCAGGCCGCTTCCGGATTTGAAGGGTCTTTGGTTTTCCAGAACAGGTAAATAAATTGTTTTTTTGACAACACGGAACCGTTTTTCAACTGGGAGTCGGCCATGTCACTTTCCGAATTGGAAGCTATGGGTTTAACGCAGGCCACCATTTCATCAAGCGTATCAAGGTTATTGATTTTGCTTACCCAGGTGTTTTCAATGCTTGTTTCATTCAGAACTTTGTCGGAAATGGCTTCAGTTTGATTCAGGCGCTGGAAATAAATTTTTTCGGTAGTAATAACTTCATTCAATTTATTGCGCAACTCAAGCACCAGGTTGTAATTGCCTGTAGGTAAATTTTTAATGTCGAAACTATGAAGAATAGGGAACACTTCTTTGGCTGTGACCTTGCTCATTTTGGCATAGTCATTCAATTTTTCGTTCGAGTCAAAGGATTCAATGTATTGGTTAAGTACGAATTTATCGCCATTGCTAACCGCAGCTTTTTCAAAATAAAGTTCGGCATAAAACGCAATTTTTTCAATATATTCAGGGTAAAATGTAGACACATAAGGCCATACTTCATAACCTGATTTGGCGAATTGCGGAGCATTGATGGTGGACGAGATGCGTTCAACCAGTTCAATGTTGGAGAACCTGTTTTTGTCTTCACGGTTTTCAAGTTTTATGGTAAAGGTGGCCTTAAGCGGTTGTGCATATTCATTGAGCAGGTCGGTGCATTCGTATTCAAGTGTGTATTCACCGGCAGGGACACTCATACGCTCGATGGTAATAAAGGGGGCTATAGTAGAATCGGAATAATAAGGACTTTTGATGTTTTTTTTGCGGTAATCAACAATGCGTTCACCTGCTTTAAGCAAAATGAGTTGCTGGATGCGTGCATAATGGCCCGAGTCCTTTGCTGTTTTCAGAAAAAACGACATGGGCTCAACGGAGCTTACAATTTCAATGTAGTTGCCGGTACCTGGAGCATAAAACTGTTTGATGTCAACCGAAACAGGGGTTTGTGCAAATGGGCTAAACCGCGCAAAACCAGCCAAAAGCAATATTAACAAACTGATTCTCATGTATAAGGTATATGTAATAAAGGTACGAAATTATTTTTTAATAGCGAAAAATTTTGGGCAAACGGATTTTGTTACTTTTGCAGCGGAGAGATGGCAGAGTGGTCGATTGCGGCAGTCTTGAAAACTGTTGAGGGTAACACCTCCGGGGGTTCGAATCCCTCTCTCTCCGCCAACAGTTTTATGCCGCCAAGGGCGGCATTTTTATTTTCATCAAGCGTTGAAAACAGAGCTTTTGTAAGTGCATATGAAATAAAAAAAACTACCCGATAAACAACTCGGTAAAACCGTTTTTGCGCTGGCGGCTTATATAAATAATTTCTCCATCGCTCATTTTTACTTTTCCACCCTCTGCCTTCAGGTATGATCTTACATGCCGTAAGTTGATAATGTGGCTTTGATGCACCCTGTAAAAACCATGTTCGGCCAGTAAGGGCTCATAATTACCAATGGTTTTACTGACAGTCATTTTTCTTCCATCGGTAAGTATGAAATGGGTATAATTTCGTTCAGCCTCAAGTCGTATAATTTCATCCATGTTTACCACCTCAAATCCAGCCATGCTGCTTATCACCATCCGTTTTATTTGGCCTTGCGCACTGTTGTAGTTGTCAATCAAAACCCTGATGCGGGTATCGTGGTTATCCTGTTTTTGTATGTGGACGCCAACACGGCCAATGGTTTTTCGTAAGTCGTCAATTTTAACCGGCTTGAGGAGATATCCAGTTGCCGAAAATTCAAAGGCCTGAATGGCAAAATTGTCGTAAGCCGTTACAAAAACCACTTCGAAATTTATATTTTCAAGCTGGTTCAGCAACTCAAAACCTGTGCCATTGCGCAGCCGTATGTCAAGAAACAACAATTGCGGATTGGTTTCATGAATAAGCGCTAGGCCTGATGCAATATCGTCCGCTTCACCAGCTATGTGCACGGTGTCACTGAAATATTCCTCCAATTTATTCCTGAGCACAAACCTGGCCGTTTGTTCGTCATCAATGATAACTGTCCTTATTGATTTGTCTTTTTCCATTTTTAGGTGCGTTTGGTATTGGACCACGGAATCCAAATGGTTACCCTGGTGCCTGACGGTTCCAGGTCTTCAACTTTTATAGCGTTTGGAATACCCAACCGCTGTTCGGTAAGGACCATTCCTTTGCTGTCATGTTCACCCCTGTTAACAGAGTAGAGCCGGGCCATTGAATTTTTTCCGTTTTGGTGGCTGTTATAGCCAATGCCGTTGTCTTCCACAACACATTCCAATAGTTCGGTACTGGCAATTTTACAACTTACATAAATGTCCCCTTTTTCGTTTTTTGGAACGATTCCGTGCCATATGGCATTTTCAACAATGGGCTGGAGTATGAGGGGAGGGATCCATATATGGTGTATATCCAATTCTTCGTTTATATTTAAATCGTAGTTCAGCCTGTTAGCCATACGGCTTTGTTCAAGTGTTAAATACAGGCGCAAGGTTTCCAACTCCTCGTATAAAGTTATTTTTTCTTTTCCGCTGTTGTCAAGTATTATGCGCAATAACTGACCGAAATCGCCCATATAATTATCGGCCTGTTCGCGCTTTCCTTCGAGATAAAGTTTTTGTATTGCATTCAGGCTATTGAAAATAAAATGAGGGTTCATCCTGGCCCGTAATGTTTTTTGTTCCAATTCCAGTTTCTTTTTTTCGAATGCGGCTTCCTGCTGTTTCCGTTTGTTTTGATGACGCAGGATTAATATCATAATGAGCATTAAAAGGGTAAGCATGCCGATGACGGCAATGACCAACCACATTCGGCCCCGTTCTTCAGCGGCCGAGGCCATGAGCTTTTGGTTTTGAAGTTCATTTTTATAGGCTGCATCTTTTACGGCCTGCTGTTTTTCGTAGTTGTATTTGAATTCCTGCCTGATTAATTCCATGCGCGATGTTTCACTCTCAACGCTGTCCTTCATGGTCATGTACAGTTCATGCATGCCAAGCGCCTTTGCGTGCTGGTTCTGTTTTTTGTAGATTTTATATAATAGGAATGCTGCATCCATTTTTTCAATGGCAAGTCCGTTTTCATCGGCAATCTGAAAGGCTTTTATTCCGTATTCCAGTGCTTTTTCAGGCATGCCCTGGTCATAATAAATACCGCCTGTATTGCAATTCAAATAGGCTGAAAGTTGTTTGTCGCTTAAAATGTTGTTTATTTCGCGGCTTTGGGTGTAATATTCCATAGCTTTTGAAAGTTTACCCAGCCTGTAGTAGGTGTACCCGATATTGTGCAAAACAATGGCTGTAGTAAGTGAGTCGCCAAGTTCTTTGGTAATCTTTAAACTACGGTTATGGTAATCAATGGCGCGCGTATAGTTTCCCTGTTGGCTGTGAAGGATCCCTATATTATCCAACGTAAGGGCAATTTCCCGTTGATCGCCCGATTTCTCCTGTTTGCTCAAACTATAGTTATAATACTGTATAGCGGTAGCATATTCTTTTTGGGCCGAATATACCATTCCGATATTGCTTAGAACAGAAGCAATCTGAAGGTCGTTACCAATTTCTTCACACATGTTAATGCTTCGCCTGAAATATTCGATGGCGTGCGCATAGTCACCCCTGAAATACAAAGAAAGGCCCAGCGTATTCAAGGCTATAGCCATGTGCTTTTTTATTCCCTTTTTTTTCGCAAGGTTATATTGCAGTTGTGCAAGCCTGAAAGCGCTGTCAGGTTTGGCGTGCAAATAGCGGTGGGTAATGGCATCATTTAACGTGTTAAGCTTTGCGGTGTCGGAGAGTTGTTTGTTTTTTAAAAATTCCCACTGGGATTCCGAGGCCGGTTTTGTGATGGCTTCTGCAGTGTCGAAGAACCGGCATATGCATAAAAAAAACAAAAGGCGTTTTAACTGCTTACCCGATACCATATTTTTAACAAAAGGCCTAAAAGATGAAAGTAAACAAAAAAATCAATATTCAAATGGTTTAAAAATTAAAACGTATAAATTACGGTAAAGTATAGCTGCCAATTGTTTGACTAATGTTGTTCAGCTCAACCGCCAGGCCGTCCAGTATTACAACGTATGCGGTTACGGCTTCTTCGGCATCCATGTGCTTAATAGCGGCCTTGATTTTTTTTTCGGAATGTTTTTTCTTTACGTAATCGAGCAGTTCACCGGGAATTTCCTGCATTTCAATTTCGTTTTCGCTTCCTGTTCGTATGCCTTCCCTGGTTGTCATTACCTTGTAAAGCAGTTTTCCTTCGGCATTAAAAAACACCACACCGGTTTTTTCCCTGTTCGAATCGTGAAGGTATCCTTCATAACCGTTATCTTCAAATTCCCAGAGTACGTTGCCAATGTCATCGGCCGGAAAAAGCAGCTTATACTTTTGAATGACCTTTTCAGGCACCTGCGAAAGGGTTAAATAGGCTTCTTCCTGCGCTTTAACGTAGCCAGTTGCGCCAAATAGTAACAGTAAAATAGCCAATCTGAAATGCATATATCAGTTATTAATAATGAGCCTGTTTTTTTTCATTTCCTGGCCTGCTGCCGTGCCTACCATAATATAGGTGCCGTTGCTCAAAAAATTGATATCAAGTTCCAATGAATTATCACCTTTTTCAATCGGAAACGGTTTCGCATAAACAATTTCCCCGGTAAGGTCATAAACCTGGAGGGTGATTTCGCCTTTCATGCTGCTTAATACTTCAACTGTAGTATATCCGCTGGCAGGATTCGGATGTATATAAAGCGTTCCTTCATCAGCAGGTTTTATGCCGTTAAGGTCGATAACGCGCACGGGCGAATATGCAAATGTGCCGTCAAAGTCGGTTTGTTTAAGCCGGTAGTAATTGGTACCATTATAAGGTTTTGAATCGGTTAATGAATAGGTATGTAACATGCTGCTGGTTCCCGCGCCTTGTATTTTTCCTATAGGCATATAATTGACGGCATCGGCCGAGCGTTCAACAATAAAATAATCATTGTTGATTTCCGAGGCTGTTTCCCATTCCAACATAGCAGTATTGTTTTTACGGTATGCGTTAAATGAAACCAATTCAACAGGTAATACAGTACAGTTGCAGGTTGCAAAATCATATTTAGCAACATAAATATCGGTTGAACCGCTTACGGCTGATGTGACCGAAGCAGTGCATGGATTAAAATCGGTGCTGGCAAGGTCAAAAGAGGCGGTAATGTATACTGTTGTTCCGGTAACGGCAACGTGCCGGTTGCCCTGTATTTCATTATGCCCGGGTGTAACGGCAAAAGCGCATACGAAACTGCCGCTGCTGTTGTATTTTGCAATAACATTTGCTTCGGCACCCGAGTTGATTACAGTATAGGCTCCGGGGCCGGGATCGTAATCGGCATTGGCGCTGTATTGATCGGCTACAATATAAATATTTGCCGAAGCATCCAATGCAATGGATTGGGCATAATCATTTAACGTACCGCCCATGCGCCCGGCTGTTACAAAAGTCCCGGTGGAGTTTAATTTGCAGAAAAAAGCATCGCGCAATCCTGCTGAAACAAGATTAAAAGTTCCTGTTCCGGGATCAAAATCGGCTGTGCCTTCAAAGTAACCTGCCGTGTAAACATTTCCGCTTGCATCAACTGCAATGCCGTAACCGTATTCACTGGCTGAACCGCCCAATTGTTTTGCCCATACAAAGTTACCCGAACCATCAAGCTTACATACAAATACATCCTGTGTACCTGAAGGCGTCAAATTGAAAACACCGGTTCCGGGATCAAAATCGGCAGTAAAACTAAAAATACCTGTAGTGTATACATTTCCGCTTGCATCAACGGCTATGGACCAGCCATGGTCCAAACCTGCTCCGCCAACCTGTTTGACCCATGCAAAATTGCCCGATGCGTCCAGCTTACAAATAAAAATGTCCTGTGATCCTCCCGAAACAAGGTTAAATGTTCCTGTCCCTGGATCAAAATCGGTTGTGCCGTCAAATATGCCCGTAGTGTAAACATTTCCGCTACCGTCAGCTGCTATGGAATAAATGTATTCATTGCCGGTTCCCGTAAACCGTTTTACTGAAACGAAACTGCCTGCCGCATCCAGTTTGAGTATAAAACCATCGGCACCGCCACCCGAAACCAGGCTGGTAACCCCGGTACCGGGGTCAAAATCAACTGTACCTATAAAATACCCCGAAGTGTATACATTTCCGCTGGGATCAACCGCAATGGAAAGGCCCATGTCCGAACTTGTGCTGCCAATTCGTTTGGCCCATACAAAATTGCCTGAGGCATCCAATTTACTGATGTATGCGTCCTGCGACCCTGCCGAAACAAGATTGAATATACCTGTGCCAGGGTCAAAATCAGCTGTGCCCGAAAAAAAACCAGTGGAATAAACATTTCCGCTGGCGTCAAGGGCCAGGGAAGTCGTGCGGTCAAGCGCTGTTCCCCCGAATTTTTTTGCCCACTGTATGACAGGTTGTGCAGAAGAAAAACCGGGTAACATGCAATTAATAAGTGCTACCAGAAGAAACCATGCTTTTACATATATAACTTTTCTCATAGCTTTTGGTTATATTTTACTATTTGGCCTATACATTTTAAAAAATTAATGCTTTTCAAGAAGATTCAAACCCGCTTTTATCCTGTAGCGGGTTTGGGTGAACATTGGCAGGTGGTATTTTATCAGGCCATATGGAAAAATCAATGAAGTTTAATAGCGGTTGTGATATAACCGAATTGATTCTGTTCAGATGTTTTTTGGGGTTCAAGCAGAAAAAACGGTTATGGATGCCTGAACGCTACATGGTGGTGGAAGAAGATAGATGCTAAAAACGGCCCAATTGATTGATGTTTTATT
>DASPJQ010000626.1:0-1218 GCA_035628535.1 Flavobacteriales bacterium
AACAGGCCATTTTATATCTTGATTAGCAGGCATATTTAAAGGCACCTGGCACCATTAAAAAACCTACTGTTTCCAAAACATAATTCGTTTTTTTATGATACTCGTATAAAAACAAAGATAATTACCACTCCAATAATTCGGAAAAAAATCGGGCCGTCATGTAAGAAATAAAGCAAAAATGTAAAAAATTTTACCGTAATGCGTACAAAACCGGCCTGGATGGACTTGCATCGTTTTCAAAAGGTGCAACCTGCAGGTTAAGCAGGTATTCCCCATCGGCAATGGCACCAGGCACAAAAATAAATTCGGTAATGGTGCAATCAAAACGCGTGTTATCCGGATAATTCCAAAATGCACGGTGCGCAAGCAGTTTACCTCCATCTTCCTCCTTGTCAACCGAAGGAAGGTCAATCAATAAATGCTTAATTCCCTTTTCACGCACATGCAAGGCCGTTTTTTCATGCAGGTACGGTGGATTTGTATGCGAATATTGCCTGTGCAATTTATCAGTTGTATTCGGAAACGTGCGTATAACAAGGGCTTCATACTGCTCAAGCGGCAAATGGGTAATTTGTTCGGGGTAAATGACATGATCTCCGGTTACATGCTCCGGTTTTACTGTTACCACAACGGCCTTGAATAAAAATGTGGTGAGCAACTGGTTTACCGAATAAAATTCTTTTGTTATGTGTCCCACGCATTCGGTATGCGTGCCATGGCCGTGCGGATTAAAAAAAATATTCCTGAAATTAACGCTTCCGCCCCGGTTAACATCACCAACCCATGAACCCATTTCAACAGGTTTTATTTCAGGTGGGCTAACGTACCAGGCGCTAACGTTATTGGGTGATGCGCTCAGGGGGATTGAAATGTCCAAAGGCCTGCTTAAATCATATTTGGAAACATCAAGCATGGTCAAATATAAAACAAATCGGCACTTATCCTGTCGGCAAATAAAAATGCTTCTTCTTTCAGACGGTAATTGTAACCTTGTTGTATGATCTCTCCCCGCTCAATATAAGGCCGGGCCCTGCGCTGGAAATAGTTACCAAATGATTGATCGAGTTTTTGGGTTATAACGGGCAGGTCAAGCCCGAATTCGGTACGCAGGCCGGTCAATACGAGATCATTGTACAACTCTTTATGGCTCAACTTTTCCTCGGTAACCCATCCTCTTCCTATGTCAACAGCCTGAACATAGGTATGCACATTTGACAC
>DASPJQ010000627.1:0-1187 GCA_035628535.1 Flavobacteriales bacterium
CTGGTGAGCGGTGCATTTGCAACAGGCAATTCCATCAATTCTATTCAACAAAAAGGCGCTGATGTGCTTGCTGTAGGTAATTTTGGTGCGCAAGGTCATGCAACGCTTAATTCAACCTCGGCCCCAACCAGTGCAAGCTGGATTGATGGAACGTTTAACCAGGTGCCACTTGGGTTCACTTGTGTTGAACACAATGCGGGCCTGGTTTTCGCCACGACCGGGAATGGAAACATTTATTTCCGCAACGGTTCCGCATGGAGGCAATTACAGGTTGCTTCAACCGAAAATTTCAATGCCATTGATTTTGATGCAAGCGGTATAAGCGGATTGGTTGCGGCTGATAATGGTAAATTGTGTTACACTACTATTTCAGGATTTACAAGCGCAAACCTGACTCCTGTTCCATTGGTTACAAGCCAAAACCTGAATGATGTGACCATTAACGGCACAACCGCAGGTATTGCCGGCAATAATGGTGAGATTTATGCATCTACAACTTTTGCTACAGTAACATCCTATTTCCAGGCGGGCGCCATTGGAAACCAGAATCTGCGCGGGCTAGCCAGGAGACCGTCTTCACCCGAACTAATTTGTGTTGGGCAGTTTGCTCACGTACGCAAAGTAAACGGCACAAGCGGTATTAAGATTAACCAGGTGTTTACTCCTGCGTTGAACGCGGTGAACTTCGCCAACAATATGGAAGGTTATGTAACAGGTGTTGATCTTATGGCACGTCATACAAGTGATGGTGGCGGATCATGGAGTGTGGTATTGCCATCAACCATGTCGTTCACAAGCGCAACATTACCTGATTTAAATGGAGTAAAAACCATCGGAACAAATACATGTGTAATTGCTGCAACCGCAGGGCGGGTATATAAAACCAACAACAACCAATTGAATAGCGTTTATACCGGAGCAACCACTGAAACTTATAACGATGTGGATTTTGAGAATGGAACCGATGGATATGTTGTGGGCGGGAATTTGGGTAATGCGCGCGTATTGCGTACAACAAACAGCGGTGCAAGTTTCACCATGTTAACAATCTATAACGCTTCGGTAGGCGAATTGCGTGCGGTGCATTCCTTTAAACGAGGGGCCAGCAATATTTTCATGGCTGCTGGAACAAACGCACTTGTACTGTATGGAGACGAAACATTAATTTCAAGACCCGCATCATCGCT
>DASPJQ010000628.1:0-2568 GCA_035628535.1 Flavobacteriales bacterium
GTAAACAAGGTAATTCTTGCCGCACAAGCCCGGCATGCTGCGCGTAAGGCCCGCGAAATGGTGCAGCGCAAAGGTGCCATGGGCGGCACCAGCCTTCCGGGTAAATTGGCCGATTGTAGCGAAAAAGACCCCGAGCAATGCGAAATTTACCTGGTTGAGGGTGACTCGGCCGGTGGAACCGCAAAACAGGGCCGGGACAGGCGTTTCCAGGCCATTTTGCCTTTGCGTGGTAAAATACTCAACGTTGAAAAAGCCATGTTCCATAAAATCCTGGAAAACGAAGAGATAAAAAACATGTACACCGCACTGGGTGTAAGGGTTGGTACCGAAGAGGACAGCAAAGCGCTTAACCTTACAGGCATATGCTACCACAAGGTAATTATCATGTGTGATGCCGATGTGGACGGAAGCCATATTACTACACTAATTCTTACGTTTTTCTTCAGGTACATGAAAGAGATGATTGAGAACGGTTATATATACATTGCCTCTCCGCCATTGTACCAGGTAAAAAAAGGCACGCAGGCAAAATACGCCTGGACCGAAGAAGAACGTGATGCATTTATCAATGAATTGAAAGGTTCGGGAAAAGACACTTCGGTGAACGTACAGCGTTACAAGGGTCTTGGCGAAATGAATGCCGAACAGTTATGGGAAACCACCATGAACCCAGCTGCACGTACCTTGCGTAAAGTTACCATTGAAAGCGCTGCTGAATGCGACCGCATTTTCAGCATGCTCATGGGTGATGAAGTTCCGCCCCGCAGGGAATTCATTGAGAAAAACGCCAAATACGCAAAGATTGATGCCTAACCCCGTGGATTTATTCACAGGTAAACATACCATTCCAACCAACAACAATTTCAGAAAATCCTGCCTGTGTTTCAACGGCAGGATTTTTTTTATCCTGCCAATTCTAAAAATAGTTAAGTTTAGCCAATGGTAATTATCATTGGTTAAACGGTGAAACCTGCCATGAAAAATCCAGTTTAAAACAATATGAATAAATTGTGCATTATCCTTTTTCTGCTGTCTTTTGGAGGTCATTTTGTGCTTTCGGCCCAAACAGCTGATGAGTATGAATACACGGTTAAAAAGAAAAAAGTTTCGACCCGTAAAAAGAATCGCGCTGCCGTTAAAAAAGCCATAAAACAATTGAAAGAGGGGGGTGCCGTTATTTATATTGTCAAAGACCGCAAGCTAAAAAGCGGTGCCATGAAGGAAAAAGGGCTTGAAGAAAAGGCCGTGAGGCTGGAAACCGAACGCATGAACAAACAAAAAATAATTGTTCAGGGCATAGCTAAAAACTTTACGTTTTGCCCGGTATATTTTATGTTTCAAAGCGACCTTGACAAGCTTATAAAAGGTGAAATGGCTGGAAATTTCCTGGATACCACCCTTCAAAAAAAACCTTCCATTGCTTTTAGCCATTCCTATTTTTTGCTGCTTGATTATGGCGATGTATACGATGAGCCCGGCAAAGTGTATTGTGATACCTGCAAAAGCGATTTGACCGGCCGTACCAGTCTTAAAACCGATTGTTTTGTATTCAAAAATAAGTACCTGTCGCAATTGACCAAACCGTTCCCGTATTTTATTACCTGTCATTACCCAGCCAAGGAAATAAGTGTTAAAATGAGGACCCTTAGCAAGCGGCTTTCAGTCTTTTACAATAAGGCCGCTGAGTAATTTAACTCCTTCATCAATTTATCTTTATGGCGTTGTTGTCCTTATGTCCCACCCGTGACGCGGTCAGGTAGGTTCAGGATTTATTTCAAAAAAAGAATGTTGAAAATAACAACCATTCGTTATCAGGTAACGTACAAAACCATTAACTTCGGAAATTATGCTGCGTTGGGGAATAACCATTTTTATGGTGTTGAACGTTTTTTGGGTTGGTGCTCAAACTGCTGACAATTGTCGTACTTATACAATCAGCGATTTCCTTTATCCATGCGAAGAACTTGAATTAAAAGTCAACGAGGTTTTTAGCCTGATGACCGATGACGAACGGGTAGGACAAATGATTATGCCTGCTGCCGGTCATTTTGGCAAATCACCTGAATATGTTGCCGGTCTTGTTAAACAAAAAAAAGTTGGCGGTATAATTTTGCTTACAGGAACCAAAAACGAGTTTAAAAACCATACCAATTGGTTCGACAGTTTAAACGCGGGAAAAAAAGGCGTGCCTTTGTTGTTTAGTGCCGATGCCGAGTTAAGCCTTATAAACATGAAAATTAAAGGCACAACCCCGGTTAAAAAAGCGTTCAGGATAAAATCTACCGAGGAATTAAGCGCTGAAACCGAAAAAATATGCAATGAGCTGGCCTTTATGGGTATTCACCAGAATTTTGCTCCCGTGGCCGATATGTCGCCAAACGCAACCGTGAGCTTACGCAGTTTTGGAAATCATCCTGACACCATTGTAAAGTACTGCAATAAATTTGTAGAAATTTCGACTGAAAAAAACATATTAACCTGTGCCAAACATTTTCCGGGGCATGGTAATGTAGTGGGCGACACGCACAAGCGTTTGGTTTATATCAAAGGCGAAATGAAGGAGGTTGA
>DASPJQ010000629.1:0-1039 GCA_035628535.1 Flavobacteriales bacterium
ATTGGCCACCATGGTTTTTGCATTGTTTGCCCACTGAATGTTTTTGTCAATATCGTTATACAAAACGTGCTTGGGATTCAACTTGCTTTTTAATTCGTTAAACGTTTCAATGGCTTTGTCAAATTGTGCGTCAAGGTGGTAAGCGCGTCCCAGGTAAAATAATGCGTCAATGGGCACCTTGTCTTCAGAAAAATCAGTTGGATCATAATTCTTGGCTGTTTTGCCAACAGTTTTTATAAGGTAATTAATTGAATTCTTTCTCCCGGAAATAACTTCAAGCTGGCATACCCCTGCTTTATAATTGAAATTGGGGTTATCAGGATATTTTTTTAAAAGTGATTTCCACATGCGCAATGACTGGTAATACTGCTTAAGCTCCATTAAGCCGTTACCAGCGTCAAAACGGTCTTCTTCGGGAGCAGCATCAATTTCCGCATCGGTTGGTGGTGCCTTTTGGCGTTGTGCCTGCGAATCAAAGCCCATTAAGAGAGCAAACGATATAACCAGGATGTGTATTAAGCGTTTCAAAAGCATCAGATTTCCCTGTTTAAATTAAAATTTTCCAAATAATCAGCAACCCGTTTTACAAAACTTCCGCCCAAAGCACCGTCAACCACGCGGTGATCATATGAATGAGAAAGAAACATCATATGGCGAATGCCTATTGTATCGCCAAATGGTGTTTCAATTACGGCCGGTTTTTTGCGAATAGCGCCAAGCGCCATTATGGCCACCTGCGGTTGATTGATAATAGGAGTACCCATTACATTTCCAAAAGTACCAACATTTGAAATGGTATATGTGCCGCCCTGAATTTCATCAGGCTTCAATTGATTTTGTCTTGCCCGGTTAGCCAGGTCATTAACCGCTTTGGTCAAACCCACCAGGTTATACCGGTCGGCATTTTTTATCACAGGAACAATAAGGTTCCCGCTTGGTAATGCCGCTGCCATGCCAATGTTGATGTCTTTGCGCACAATGATTTTATTGTCCTGCGTGAGCGAAACATTGATATTCGGAAAATCCTTAATGGCTTTTA
>DASPJQ010000630.1:0-8233 GCA_035628535.1 Flavobacteriales bacterium
AGGTCATACCTTTTTGCATCAACATTTACTTTAATCAGTTCTCCGCTTGCCGATAACAACAAATACAATTCACCGTTATGCAGGTGTGGCGAGTGGGGCATGGCAAGTTTATCAAGTAAAATTTCGTTGGTTTCAACATCCATTAAAATTCCACCGGCAACAATGTTATTGCGCCAGCCTTGCGGGGTGTTGGTATCGCCCAGTGCGGTAATGTATTTTGGTTTCCCGTTCACCGTCACCAGTCCGTTTAAATGGCACCGGTCTTCGGAGGCAAGTTCGGTAATGAAAGGCGGTTTCCATTTAGGAATAAAATTGTGCTTGCCGTTCACAAGGCATAAGCAGGAAAACGATGAATTAATGGCCCATATTCCGTCTTCGCCAAATGCAATGTCATGCATATCAACATGCCCGGTGTAAAATGTCATGCGCGGCACAAACAGTGAATCGTACGTGTTTTTTTTATTGGGATAATTTACAGCCAGTTCGGGCGAGTTTTCCAGCACAATAATTTCATCGCGCGTGGCAACAGCCAGCCGGTTTTGCGTGAGTGAAAGCCCCATGGGTTTGTTGAACGAACGGGGCAGAATGGAAAGTGCGTTTTCGTTTTGCGGGCTTATTAAAACAAGCTTGCCGGCCTGGTAAGTGGTTAAACCAATGCTGCAATTGAGTTTTAGCAATATTTCGGGCAGGGCAGGGGAGTACGAACAACTGAAAGGCGTTAAGTCGGGTTGGGTTGACATGAGGTAATAAGCAGATTCGGGAAATTAGCAAATTAGCTGATGTACGAAACGACTTTTATCTTTTTTGTTTTGAACAAACCGGCAACCACTTCATAATGTTAGGATAAGTGTAAAGTACAAAGTATAAAGTACGAAGAATGAGGATAGGCATACATCGTAAAAGACGCAAAGCCTTGCGGCAACGTTTTTGTACATTGGCAGGAACATATTTTTGATGGTCACCGATGTATTAACGCAAATTATGATCATCAGCGTTCCTATAAACTACAAATTATAGTTTTTTTAAGAGCGGAAAACAACTTTACGTAATTTCGGTACCGCATGGCTGAACCGCTCAAATATTTATACAACAAAAAATTTTTCGAATCGCTTACCTGTTCGCTGGAAAAGGCACACAAGGATTTTGATAGAAAAACGTTCCTGAAAAAAATACACTCAAATGAATGGGATGAGTATGAACTCAAGCAGCGCATGGACCATGTTGCAAAAGTACTGCACATGTTTTTGCCGGCTGATTTTAAAAAAGCCGTGCCCGTTATTTTAAAAACAATTGCGGAACTAAAGCGAAGCGGTGTACGACCCGGGTTTGAACACATATTTTTTGCGCATTATATTGAACTGTACGGCCAGGATGATTTGGACACTTCGTTAAATGCCATTGAGCGAATTACGCAATTTATTTCCTGTGAGTTTGCCATCAGGCCGTTTATTATTAAGTACCCCAAGCGAGCCATGGCGCAACTGCTGGCCTGGTCAAAACATAAAAACGAACACGTGCGAAGGCTTTCAAGCGAAGGATGCAGGCCGCGTTTACCCTGGGCTATGGCACTCCCGGCCTTTAAAAAAGACCCATCATTGATTTTGCCCATCCTTGAAAATTTAAAACACGATCCATCGCTTTTTGTGCGCAAAAGCGTGGCCAATAATTTAAATGATATTTCAAGGGACCATCCTGCACTGGTCATAGCGTTGGCTAAAAAATGGAAAGGCAGCAGCAACGAGGCCGACTGGATTATTAAACACGGCAGCAGAACGCTGTTAAAGAAAGCAGACGCTTCATCGTTGGGCCTTTTTGGTTTTTCAAACAAGGTAAAACCAACGGTTAAAAACTTCAAGCTGGATAAAAGCCAATTGCGCATTGGCGATACACTGTCATTCGGGTTTTTGCTGACTCATGGCGAAAAACAAGCGGTAAAGCTCAGGGTCGAGTTTGGCATTTATTATATGAAGGCCAATGGCAAACAAAACCGCAAACTTTTTAAGGTAACTGAAAACACGTACGCCCCGAAAAAAGAACATGTTTTTAAGCGGAACCATTCGTTTGCCGACCTTACCACGCGTAAACATTATGCCGGTAAACATAAACTGGCCATTGTTGTGAACGGACAGGAACTCGCATCAACCGAATTTATGTTAAAATAAATTTTTAGCGCACAAAATTCTTTTCATAAAGTGTCTTTATGTGCCCTTCATTGCTGATGGAAAACGATTTTTTGATGATGGTAATGCGTTCAGTGCCCGGCAAGGGCTTGCCTACATTATCAGTTTGCGATTGCCAGGTGGAATCATAATAGTCCAGGGTACGGTCGGCATTCAAAACCATTTTATTCATGCGGTAATAACCAATATCAACGCCACCGTTTACATACAAATCAAGTGAATCGATTTTTTCACCTGTGTATTTATTGTAGGAATACAGGCGGGGAAATTCCACATCGGCCGGTTGTACAAATAGGAGGCATATGGTAGAGTCGGCCTCATAACATTTTTTGTAAAGAAAATTTTGTGAAACAAGCGGTAAATAAGGTTTGTATTTGTGCAGGGTTATTTCACGCAGGGGTTTTGATTTAGGCAGTTCGCGGGTTGATTCAAGTATAAGCGGGAATGTGGCAGTTTCGGCCTGCTCAACCAATCCCCTGAACACATAATTTACCTTTGAGGATTTAGGCTGCGTTTCGTTCGTGCACCCGATAAAATAAAACATGAGCAGTATGGGTATAAACCGGTTCATACCAATTGGGTTCCAGGGCGAATATAGGAGAAATTTTTAAATTGATCGTATCCTGTTGCCTCAGAACGCTGATAGTCATGATGCCCCCAAACGATTGTTATGCAATTGATAATTTGCGTGTCTTTTATGGTTTTGTTATAATAAATCATTCAGGCATTCACATTGTGGAGCTGGAGGGTCAATCGGCCTTTTCACAAGGCTGCATTTCACGGATGAAAAATATACCGTCAAAAATATAGTTCCAGATCCCTTTATAATTCAGGTAGCCCATGTATTTCATATAGTAAGGGATAACGGTAAGTATATGCGAAGCGTTAAACAATTTAAAGTCAACAAAGGCGTATGACAGCGATTTATCAATCCAGTTTTCAAAGGCTTCTTTTTTTGAAGCGATAATTTTTTTACGGCTTAACGTAACAATGCCTGTTTTACCCTGGGCGGATGTAAATCCCATGGAATAAACTTTTTTAATAAACGTACTATCACGGGCGAGGTAACCTCCCATTGTCATAATGCTGTCGGCCATGCGTGTAAAATACTTTTCCTGGTGTTTTGAAGTGTGGTATGCAGCCGCCCACACAATTATTTTTTCATTTTTAAATTTAACGTCATGCAACCATTTGAGATTGGCTGCCATTTGCCGGTCACGCGTGTTATTGCTTACATAATACGCTTTTTGATTGTCATTGTATTGCATTTGTTTGGCAAAAGCCAGCAGGCTGTTGACCACGTAAACGTTGAAGTCATTTTTATCAAGCGTATCAAGCAATTGGGTTCTGATGGTGGCAAGATGGTGCCTTGCGCTTGCGTATACTGTAGAGTCGGTATGAATGGTCATGTTTACCAACACGCCTATACAGTCAAGTGCAGCAGGGTAAGCGGGATGGTCAGCATAGGGAATGCATAAGGCCCGGCAAAGCGAATCAAGATAAGGCACCAGGTGCTTTTCAGACCAGGGCATGGTCAATTGGTTATCAAAACCTGTAACAATAAGGGGTGTTGCGGTATTAAATGTTGAAGGAAGGTATTCATAAAACAAATGCTGTGCTGCATGACATTTGGTCCACATGCTGTAAATGTTGTTTCGCAAAAAGGTGTCAGCAACCGTTTTGGTTTTTGGAATGGAATCCCAGCCGTGGTTCAGTGCAAAAAAATCGCCTTCAAAGGCCAGCACATTGAACCCCTTCACTTCATGCAGGTATTTAATGAGCCGGGTTTTGGCCTCAAAGGTGGAGGCATCGCCATGCGTTTGTTCCCCCAGCATAACAATTTGGGCATGGCCTACTGCTTTACCAAAGAATTCTAAATCGGTATAGTCTTCGTTTTGAGGATCAATGCTTTTGATGGCGGCCGTATTCTCCTTCACGTAGGCTTTAATGGATTGCGAGGGACCATAAACCGGTAAAAAAAACAGCAATAAAAACCAGCGCATGGTATGTTGGTACGCGTATAGAGGACAAAAGTTCAACGGTTGCATGTGTTGCTGCAAGGTAAAAATAATAGCGGTTTTTTTGGCTGTTATAAAGCCAATGGTTATCTTTGATATGAAACCTAATTTAAAAAACACACCTAACCTATGGCTAAGAAGAAGGCAAAAAAAGCTGCCCCTAAAAAAACTGCGTCAGCAGGCGCAGCAACAGCAAAAACCCAATCATCTATTTTAAAAAACCAGACTGATATCAAAAAGAACCAGGCTGCAATTTTGAAAAACCAGAATGAAATCAAAAAAAACCAGGTCACCATTATCAAAAACCAAAACGCCCTGTTGAAAAACCAAAACGCCATTCAGGGCCATCAAAAATCAATCATCAGCAACCAGGGGGCCATTAAAGGCAACCAATCGTCCATCTTGAAAAACCAGGGCGATATTAAAGGCAACCAAGGTGTTATCAGGAAGAACCAGGGAGGCATCCAGCACAACCAGCAAACAATATTGGGCAACCAGGCTGAAAAAATTATTGCCAACCAGGAAGCCATTTTAGCGCTTTTACGCAAACCCGAATAAAACATAGTCTATATGCAAAAGAAAAGGGGAAGAGTGATTTTCCTCTTTTTTTATATACGAATCAGCGTCATTAGCGTGCTTTACTCGTGCACCTAATCCGCTTTTTCAAAAACAATCTCTACCCAATACGAACCGGCACCAAATTCGTCAATGATTTTGTACTGGTAATCGTATTCCAGGTGAATTTTCGTGTGGTTTAAATTCCAGTAAGTATGGGTGTTGTTTTCGGTGGTATCGCGCATTTCCATTCGCGGTATGCCATAATCGGAAAACATGCGGGCACGTATTTTTTCATAAGCCTCACCTGCCTGCTTTTGTTCATGTATCCCAAAAGTAATGCGCTGCTTTACCCTGTTGAGTCGTTTCAGCGAATCATAATCAAGCCAGGTGTTGAGGTTTTCGTTGTACCTGAATGCGGCATCCAATGCATTCGGGTAACGCAGTTTTTTGCCGTTAATAATTTTTTGTACCTGTGCCCGATCGGTTCCCCATTCCAGGAATTCCCAGCCGTTGAATACGGCTTTTTTTTGCGCGTTTACACCCGCAAAGGAACTGAGTAAAATAATTATCGGTAGGAAAAACTTCATTTAAAATAAATGCGGGTTTTTAGGACTAAATATACATTAAGTTTCGTCAACACAACCATGTTTGTAGTCTTTTTGAATCAAGCAAAAACTATGCCCTGAACCGGATAATTTTGAATCATGAAAAAGTTAATTTTCATATGCTTGTTTTTCACAGCTTCGGGAGTGCAAGCCCAAATTTACCGCGGTACCATTGATAGATTTCCTGTTATTTTTCAAGTATCAGAAGACGAATACAATGACTATGCCGCCCGGTACTATTACCTGAGTTCAAAAATCAATATCATGTTGTATTGGATGAATGACGATTCAACCGTTTTGGAAACCCGTGCCGGCAAGGACGGTCAAAAAGAAGAATTTAGATTAAGGCAAACCGGAAATAAACTGACTGGCACCTGGCGGTACAGGAATAAAACATTAAACGTGAATTTGGTTTACGACACCACCCTGTCTTCCTACAGCGATCCCAAATTTGAGGGCATGAAAATGCAAAAGCTGGGCGATGAGAACTATGATGCCTCAACGGTGCTCACCTGGTATAAAGAACCCATAACAGGCATTGAATGCTTCAGGGTAAAGTCAAGCACAAAAATCAGGGACATTAAAAAAATGAATGCGTTCTTAAAGCGGCAGCACATGGATGCGGTGCAGGAATCCATACGGTGTGTTGATGGATCGCCCCACGGTGGTGAATACAACGCCTCCTGCCGCATTTCTTTTTTGAGCAATGAACTTATGTCGCTGGTTTGGTCAGAAGGTTATTATTGCGGGGGTGCCCATCCTGATGGGGGCGAAAAAGCGGTAACGGTTGATGTGAATACACTCAGGCAAATTAATTTGCGTGACCTTTACTGGATAAGTACTGAAGGTTACCAACAAATTGATGACGATTACAACATGCCGGGTTTTAACAGTACCTGGCAAGCCTTGCTGAATAAACAATATCCGGGAGAATATCCGCGCCATACAAGCGTTGATGAAAACGGGAGCGGGTGTATTTACAATGCCGATGCCTGGTCGAACTCAACCTGGTATTTAACGCCAGCAGGGCTTTACATGAGCAGTTTTTTTCCGCGCGTGGCACGTTGCTGCGACACGTCCAATGGCGATCCGTATGTTTCGTATAAATTGCTGGAAAAGTACAGGGTAAAAACGAATATGTATGTATTGAAATAACGAACATATGTAAGAAACAATAAATTTGCGTTCTCCGCAGCAGACGAAGCGAGTTATTCGTTGTTGTTCTTCGGACGGTGAACATAATGTACCGAACCTTCACACTATTTAATTCCCACCCCTTTTAACGACTAACGGTAGTCAAACAGGGAGAACGCACAACGAAATACGCATTAAAAACAATTGCACTGATTCAGTTCATTTAATTTATGAGAATCGTCATTGGTAATAGCGTGTTTTGCACTGTCAATATCAATACCCGGCTTTACTTTTTTAAGCGATCCCAGGTAATAAATCTCGGGGCAGGTTGTGGGAAGCTTGCCAATGCGCGCATACACCTCGTAAAAATAAACAGCCCTGTCATATTTTTCAAGGTAATAATTAGCAATGCACAAATTGATGCACCGCTTTGATTTTATGGAAAAGGAATAGTGACATTCTTCCACAGCATACAATTCGCAGCTATAAAAAAAAGATTTTTTTGCCAAAGAGTCATTTCCCTGCATGTGGTATTTCCACGCTTTTAAAAAATATAAATCGGCTTCTTTGTAATGGTTACGCGGTCCTTTTTGCCGTTTTATTTTTTTTAGTTCTTTGTCTATGCGTTTCATTGACGTGTGTTCATTCCAGTTTTTGTATAAAAGCAGGTTGCAACGACAGTTAGGATATATAGCTGAAATAAATGAAAATGCCAGTGCAATGAAAACAACAATCCGCATGGTTTTTTATGCGGTTTATGGAAGTACGTTTAAAAAGTAACCCGTTTTTATTTCAAACGCATGGAATAGCCCAGCCGTTTAAATTCTTCAAGGTTGGATCCAAATTCATTTTTGGCGATACCCTGAAACACGAAAATTTTCTCGTCTTTTAGCGTGGCCAATTGGTAAAACAAAACGGTATCGCCCATGGAGGTGCCATTTAAAATGGCCTCATAAGCTTCGTATCCGTTTAATGACGTATTGCGTTCAATGGGCTGCTGGTATGGAAAAAAGCCTTTTTGCTGATAGCTTATCAGCATGGCCTTTGCTGTTTCTTTTGCGGTTGAAACACCTTCTGACGGCAATTGGGTCACAATAACCAGGGGTTCGTTTTCATAGGATTGTTTTTTTACACCATTTACCGAATACGTATACATACCGGCATTGTAAGAAGCAAATTTGAATCGTGACACGGTTGAATCAAGCGTGAAGCCGGCAATGTCAAACGGGTTAACCCGGATTTTTTTATCGTATTGCACATGCATTAAAATATCTTTTATTTCCTGGGCCAGTACATCATTGCCCGGTATAAACGCGGCCATAAGCGAGCATGAAAATGTGGAGTCGCCAAAAACAAGCATCATGCCTGCTTTGGAAGGATCACCTTGCATGTACAGGAATTTGGCCGGGTAACCGTCAACGGTTGTTTGGGCATACTCAAATACTTTGGCGCCTTTTGCCTCCATTGTTTTCCGGTCAAACGTTTTTGCATTCCCAAAATAGTTGCCATCAGACATATCGTATATTAAAATTCCCGTAATACGGCCTTTTTCAACACCGATGAATTTTTTTGAAACGGAATAGTTTTTTGGAAGGGACATCATAACGCGGGTACCCGGTATGTTAACGGGATCCCGTAGTTTTGTTTTTTTACCTGAACAGGCAGCCAGCAATAAAACAAAGGCAATTAATTTACCGTATGTCATCTCATTGATTTTATAAGTACAAAAAAACCGATA
>DASPJQ010000631.1:0-10552 GCA_035628535.1 Flavobacteriales bacterium
TAGATAACATACAGTACAAAAATTAAACGTTTAACCGGGCAATTACCCTACCACAGGACTATGCTCCCAGGTATAATGTATACTGGTTTTATGGGTAACAAAATAAGGTTTTTACCGGTTTTGCTGTTAACAAAGACTTAAATTTTGAATGAAGTTTTTAACCATTCCCGGTAGTTAATTAAATCGCTTGCTCCCGTTGACGCATCCAACTGCTCCAACGATGCCATTGCCGTTTTCCTGCTGTCAACGACCTTTCGTGCATTTGACCTTGAAACTAAACCCGTAAGAAAATCAAGCATGACCCGCTGGTTGAACAACTGACGGTCACGGTACTCGGCATCAAATTTTTTGCGAAGGTTTTTAAAGTTTTTCTCCAGTACGTCATAGTCCTTCAATTCAAAACGGTTTAAACATTCAATTAAATGAATCTTGTACCGGAAAGCATTATCAAGACCGTTAAACTGCTGGTTCAGGTATATTTTCTGGATTGATTTCAACGAATTTTTATACTCGCGCAGGTCAAATTGCTGGATGCAAAGGTTCAGGTACATGTACATGGTGTGCAAAGCGCTTTGTTGTATGTCCTTGTCATTTAGTCCGGCCTGAATATATTCAACCGCCTTGTGTTTATTCATAACTGTATAATTGTTGGCCATGGAATTGTAATAATAAAAAATAAACGCTGAGCGGTGAATTTTATCGAATTCATCCATAGCTTTGCGCAACGCTTCGGTCCATTCAAGGCTTTCGCGGTGTTTTTTCAACGTAAACAATGTGTTGACCAGGTACGTAAGCATTTGAAGTTTTACCTTATGGTTTTGCCTGTTAAACAGTTTTAATTTCAAACATTCGTCATAGGTATTCAACAGGTATTTTTCCAGCCGCATAAAATCATTGTTGCTTAACAGGATACGGCTCACCGACTCATAGATTTTAAAATACAAATCGGGATTGTCGGCCGTTTTTTTTCCCGTTACCTGTTTGAGTGTTTTTTCAAGCAAATCACTTACCTGCCCGTCTTTCTGCACCAGGTTTTGGGAAACGCGTATTTTGTATTTGAGTATGGCCAGCACATCGTCAATTTGCTGTACCTGCAGCATTTTTGTGCGGCAATCTTTTCGTTTTTCAATGTATTCTTCAGGGTTGTCATTCATGTCGTATGACAGTTTGATGAACTCCGAATAAATGATTTCAAGCAAATCATTGGCCGAAATGGAGCGTGCGCTTTTTTCGGCCTTTTCAAGGTACTTGATGGCAATACCGAGGTTGTTTTTCTGGTAAAAATGCCGGTACAACTGTATGTACGACAAACAATGCGAATGCGGCTCCTTGCCGTAATGCATTTCAAGAAGGCTTTTTTCAACACTGTCGTTTACGCGGTTCTTAAGGCGGTAGAAACTGTTTTTATCATTGGTGCCGTAAAGTTTTTGGGCAATGACATCGTCATCATATTCGTCACCGGATTTCAGGATGTAATCAACCAGCCGCAAATCCTTGCGTGATGCCGGATCAAGGTCATACTTTTGTGAAGTGATTTTTAAATGGCGCAGTTCTTCCTTGCTAAGGCCGTTTACCAGTTTTTTGACAAATGTTTCCATTGAGTGCTTTTTGAACAGGTAAGGAAATTACAAAATTAAGGGAACTCCTGCGTGAAAACACCGTAAATTCATGAAAAAAAACTAGTATGCGCAGGAATGTATTGATATTGATAGTGGTTGTGCTGACAGCAGGGTTTGCAAAATCGCAAGCCACCTTACGCATCAATTACGTTATGGGCAGTAGTGTTAATGACACCATTACACCCGGGCTTACCTATGCCGAGCTGTACGGTGTAAATGTTGCCAACCTATCGTTTACCTATGCGTTCAGCGATTCGCTCAAAGTAAATGTGGGCGTAGTGGATACCCTGGGGCAGGTGCAGGTAATGGACATTAATAATGTAGGCTTTCAAATCATACCTATGGCCGATTCCATTACCCTTGATACCGTAGGCGTAAATGTAAATACCAGTTATTTTGTTGACGGGAACAACACCGTGGTTATATGGCCGGCCGCCTCGGGAACCTATACGTTTGATTCGCTTTACTACAATTTCGTATATACTTCTGTAAATGAAATACTAACCAGGGATATCAACGTTCAAATGGGCCCGAATCCGGCTGCTGAATTCCTTTATTTAGGTGATCCTGAGAATAGTGTTAAACAAGTAAGAATACGTACCGTTGAAGGGAAATTTGTTCGGCCGGCACATACCAATGCCTTTATATTTGTTGGCGATTTGAACGAGGGAATTTACCTGGTTGAAATGAAAACGGCAAATGGCATTTTTACACGCAAGCTCATCGTACACCACTAACCATACAGAAAAACCCCGCCTATGAAACCGAAGATCCACGAATATCCCGCCAAAAATTATGTTCATGAGTAAAAAACTGTTCCTGCTTTTTGCCTTGATTATTGCCGGATTTACCCGCACACAGGCTCAGTTGGTGGTTACCAACATCACCTCTTACGATGTTGTTGATATGGATTATCACGTATTGATTAATTGCCATAACGTAACCGTAAAAAATACCGATTCACTCGTGACATTCAATGATTCGCTTCACCTTGTTTTAAGCGTAGAATATCCTCCCGGGGTATACATGAATGCGGCCGCAACCAATGTGGGGATATATACAATTTTACCCCTTGACAGTGTTGTGCTCGATACGGCCACGTTTGATGTTGATACTTCGTACCTGAAAGACGGCAATAATACCGTTGTCATTTGGCCGTATGGTACCTCAGGATTTTATACAGCGGTTGATTCATTCCCCTTGATTATTTATGTTAACCTGGGTACGGCAATTAATGAGCCGGAAAATGAAATCAGCATTAAAGCCGGCCCAAACCCAACCAACGATTTTATTTTCCTCTACGATCCACAGACTATTTTACAACGTGTACGCGTAAATACCCTTGACGGAAAACGTGTGCCGGTAAAATTTAATGGCAATGTGGTGGACACAAGCAAACTTCCTGAGGGAATTTATGTGCTGGAAATTGAGACCACGCGTGGAACTATTTCACGAAAAATAGTGATGCAACGGTAAGTTAAAACAAACTTTGCCTTACCGCCCCGTCAGAATGTTCCTGCTCATGCAGCAATAACCATTTTTTTTTGTCAATGCCTCCGGCATATCCTACCAGGCTCCCGTCATTGCCTTTTACACGGTGACACGGAACGATGATGGCCAGCCTGTTTTTTCCGTTAGCGGTACCCACTGCGCGTATAGCTTTGATGTCGCCCAGTTTTTTGGCCTGTTCTGAATACGTAACCGTAGCCCCGTATTCAATTTTTTCAAGCTCTTTCCAAACGCGCACCTGGAAATCGGTACCCTCCAGTTTATACGGCACATCAAACTTTTTGCGCGTGCCGGCAAAATATTCTTCCAGTTCTTTTATGCACTGGCGTATAACATCGGTTACGTATTTACCCGGTTCGGGCACTTCGCGGTCGCTGCGCACAAAATTCACTTCCAGAATAGCCGTACTGTCTGAAATAATTTCCAGGGGACCAATGGGCGATTTATAGAAAGCTTTGAACATATTTTTTCTTGCAGAGGCGCAAAGATGCAGGTCAAATTCTGTTTTCTACCGTACAACCGACCCGTTTTCTTTATCATTATCCTCTGGCAACACAAACGTCAGTTTCCCATTTTTATCTTCAGCCAGTAAAATCATGCCATGCGATTCAATCCCCTTAATTTTACGCGGGGCAAGGTTAACCAGTATGCTTACTTTTTTCCCGACAATTTCTTCGGGTTTGTAATGTTGAGCTATACCCGAAACAACCGTGCGCTGGTCATTACCGGTGTCAATTTTCAACTGCAGGAGTTTATCGGCTCCTTTTACTTTCTCAGCTTCCATGATTTGTCCCACGCGTATATCCATGCGCGAAAAATCGTCAAACGTTATTTCAGCTTTAACGGGCGGAACGCTTTTGGCCGCTGCTTCGTTTTCCATTTTTGTTTTTTGCAGTTTGTCAAGTTGATGATTGATGGCATCATCTTCAATGTTTTTAAATAAAAGTTCAGCAGCGTTTAGTGTATGATTTCCTGGCGGCTCAATTCCAAAATAATGCATAAAGCCCCCGTCACTTGTCCAAAAATAACCAAGGTCTTTTTCAAATCCTGAAATATTGAGTTGTTTAATAATGTTTTTATGTGTTTCAGGTAAAAAAGGTGCGCAGGCAAATGCAATGTTAACTGCCACGTTTAAACAGTCATGCATAATGTTTTTGGTAAGCCCTTCGTCTGTTTTTTGAAGTTTCCAGGGTTCGGTTTCTGTTAAAAACAGGTTACCTGCGCGTGCAATGTTCATCATTTCCGATTGGGCGTCCCTGAAACGGAAATTATTCAGATGGGATTTCATATGACCTATTGATGCATCAATTGCCCTGGTCATTTTATCAAAAGCTGTTACATAAGTAATGTTATCACCAGCCTTAATTCGCTTTGCATCGGGTGTTTTGCCACCATAAAACTTATGCGACAACACCATAACACGGTTCACAAAATTGCCCAGGATTGAAACCAGCTCGCTGTTTACTTTTAACTGGTAATCCTTCCAGGTAAAATCGGCATCCTTGGTTTCAGGAGCAATGCTGGTAAGCACATAACGCAACTCATCGGTCTTGCCTGGGAAATCAATTAAATACTCGTGCAACCACACTGCATGGTTACGTGAAGTAGAAATTTTGTCGCCTTCAAGGTTTAAAAACTCATTGGCCGGAACATTGGTTGCCCACTTGTACCTATCGGTACACATCAGTACGGCCGGAAAAATTATGCAATGGAAAACAATGTTGTCCTTCCCTATAAAATGGATGATTTCCGAATCTTCACTTTGCCAGTAATCCTGCCAGTTGTCGGGTTTTAATTCTTTGGTAAATGAAATATAGCCAATGGGCGCATCAAACCAAACATACATGACTTTTCCATCAGTCTCCTTCACAGGCACTTTAACACCCCAATCCAAATCACGCGTCATGGCGCGGGGTTGTAAACCCTGGTTTAACCATGATTTGCATTGGCCGTATACGTTTATTTTCCAGTCACCCTGGTGCGCATCAATGTATCTATTTAACTTATCCTGTAATGCATCAAGCGGTAAATACCAGTTTTTTGTTTTTTTCAAAACCGGTTTGTTCCCGCTCAACGCTGAGTGCGGATTAATCAATTCCTGCGGGCTTAATGTAGACCCACAACGTTCGCACTGGTCGCCATAGGCATTTGGGTTCTGGCATTTTGGGCAAGTTCCAATTATATACCGGTCGGCCAAAAACTGGTTGGCCTTTTCGTCAAAGTATTGTTCGGTGGTTTCCTCGTTAAAAACACCTTTGTTGTACAGTTCCAAAAATATTTCCTGCGAGGTTTCATGGTGGTTCTTTGACGATGTACGCGAATAAATATCGAATGAGATTCCAAAGTCCTCAAACGCTTTTTTCATGATGCCGTGGTACTTGTCAACTATTTCCTGGGGTGTAACGCCTTCTTTTTTTGCACGAATGGTAATGGGTACACCGTGCTCATCGCTTCCGCAAATGAATAGTACATCGTTGTGAAGGAGGCGCTGGTAACGAACATAGATATCGGAAGGCAGGTAACAACCGGCAATGTGGCCAATGTGCAAGGGGCCGTTTGCGTAAGGTAATGCTGCTGTTACCAGTTTTCGTTTTTTTTCGGGCATTGTTCTTCGTTAAAGAATGACGAAATTTTTATATTTTGTTGTTTTTGCAGATAATTCATCTGACCATTCAGAACTTGCAGGCATTTATCAATTTCTTCTTCGTTCTTACCTCACGTTGTCTTTAAGATAAAATTTACCGGATCCCTCTGCAATGTTGATGGTAATGGATTTTGAACAATGCAACATTTGACAATGAGTCGTTTTTTTTCTTTTTCAGGGAACGATTTTACCAATTTACTCACTTCAGTTCCTAATTGTCGGGCTAATTTCCAACAATCCAATTCTTTAAATGTTTTCATTGTAACCAAGCATTGACTTTCTATCTAAGTACTTTCTATCGTCAAAATTACAAATCTTTTCTTACCAAGAACACCTACCGCGCAATCCCGTTCCCGAAGAACGAATAACGGTTAGCACGCCTGCTTGTCACGCAGAACGATCCGAACATAGCTCCACCAACACTCCACCGGCTGATTTGGGATGAAGGAAAACAATTTCTTTATTGTCAGCACCGCTTTTGGGCGATTGGTTTAATAATTCAAAACCCAAGCGCTTCAACCGTTCCATTTCCTCGCTTACGTTGGTTACTGCGTACGCAATGTGATGTATGCCTTCTCCTTTTTTTTCAATGAATTTGGCTATAGGGCTATCGGGCCTTGTTGCTTCAAGCAATTCAATTTTATTGGGACCTACTTTAAAAAACGCTGTTTTCACTCCTTCACTTTCCACCGCTTCAAGTTTATAGCAGGATGTATCAAGAAGTTGTTCATACATGTTAATGTACGCTTCAATGCTTTTTACAGCTATTCCTATGTGTTCAATTTTTTGCATACCCTGTAAAATTAACCGTATTCCGGTGCGTGTTGTAAAGCATTGTATTTTTTTGTAAGCGCGGGCAAAAAAAAAGCCCTGTTCAATGCAGGGCCTTTCTTCATATAATGGTTGTAATTTCTTACCGCTTAACGAATTGCGAGTCTTTGTTATCAAAGTTGATGTAAAAGGCGCCTTTTTTAAGGTTGGTGCAATCCACATCGCTGGCATAACCTTTTTTTACAATATTACCGTAAGAATCGTAAATCTCATAACGGGTTTTACTGGTAAAGGTAATTTTTTCTTTTACGGTTTTAGGGTTGAAATCAACTGCTGCCACTGAAGGGTCGGTGAATGTCTTGGCCTGCGAAGGATTTGGCTTTCCGGTATAGTCAACTTGCTTTAAGCGTACTTTATTTTCACCACTGTGCGGTGTCAATTGGAATTCGTATGAATTTTCAGAAGGAGTTCCTTTGCCATCAACTTCACCTACAGTAATCCACTTATTCCAAACATATTGTTCAATTATAAACGGCAATTTACCGTTTTCGTTCCTGGTTTTCCAGGTTAGTTTACCTTGTGGCGAAACGCTCATGTTCACAATCTCATACGTTGAGCGCGGTTTCAATACTTCAGGGTTCAATACTTTGGGTGAACAATCAAGTTTGTGCTCAATAACAACAGTTACCACATCGCCAACCTTTAATTTGTGAATGGAAAGGTCAATTTCATAAGCGCTGGATTCAATCGCATCAGAAGTAGTATTGCCGTTTACGGTAACCTTAATGGTACAGAAACCTACGCCACCACTGCCGTATGGATTCTGAACATAAAGATTTTTACCCTGATAATTACCTTCAACCGTCAATCTAGATTGAGCATGCAAACCAGTAGCTGTAATTAAAAAAGCAGGTATAAGTAGTAGTTTTTTCATTGTTCTCACTAAATCCAATATTCGGGCGCAATATTAGTGTGTATTTGGCTAATTTGCAAATGAATTATTTTTTTTTCCCCTTATTTGCCCAAAATTAGTCGATGAATGCAAAAAATGAGTCGACTTTAAAGATTTTTTTGCAGTTTTGCTGAAAATTGATTAAACTTGTTACGTTGTACCCGGTCGGGTTTAATCGTTTTAACTTATTGATAAACAACGCATTTTAATTAAACTGAGTTGTATTATTCACCTTATTGCTAGTGCTTATGAGAAAACAAATTCTGTGGTCAGTTACCCTTTGCTCTTCAGTTGTTTTAAGTTCCTGCGGAGACAGTAAAAATACTGATAATCAACACCCGGAGGCCAAGGGAGGGATGGTTTATGGTGGCACGTTCAATGCTGCCGAAAACGACAAGTATTCAACACTTTTTCCACTTGAGGTAATTGACGTTCCGTCCTGGCATGTTGTGACCCAAATGCATGATGGCTTGCTCAGGTTTAACGCAAAAACGTTGGAACTTGAAGGCGCTGTTGCCGAAAAATATGAGGTCAGTCTGGATAAACTTGAATATACGTTTTATTTACGCAAAGGCGTTTTCTTTCATGATGACCCTTGTTTTGAAGGCGGAAAAGGGCGTGAAGTAAAAGCCGCTGATGTCAAATACACCCTTGAATTGCTTGCAACGCCAGGTGTTGCGGATGAAAATTTCCATACGTTTATTGGCGGTAAAATTGTTGGTGCTGATGACTTCTTTGCAAAAAAAGCAAAATCCATTTCGGGCATAACAGTTGATGGAGATTATAAGGTAAAAATCAGGGTGGTACAACCTACCGCCTCCATGGCCAGCATTATGGGCAGCCCAGTAACCTGCATCATTGCCAAGGAAGCGTATCAAAAATACGGCAAAGACCTTAAAGTAGGTTGTGGGCCGTTCAAAATCATTAAAAAAGGAGACCCTGAAAAAGAACTTTATTTTGTTCGCAACAGCAACTATTATTTAAAGGACAAACTCGGCAATGCACTTCCTTTTCTTGATACCGTGCATTTTGTTTTTGTTGATGACAACAATGCGCAGCTTGAATTGTTCCGCAAAGGAAAACTAAGCATTTTATATGGTTTACCGGCTGAAAAAATAAGTGAAGTGGTCCAGGAAAACATGCCTGATTTTACAGGAAAACCGCCAAAATATTTGTTGGACCGCCAGAGTGAAATGGTAACGCAGTTTTATGAATTGAATTTAATGCGGCCACAATTCAAAGACGTACGCGTACGCAAGGCCCTTGCCATGGCCATTAACCGCGCCAAAATAAATGAACTTATCCTGAATGGCCAGGCAGCCATTACCGGGCCTAACGGCCTTACAGGAAATTATGGAATAGTGCCGCCTATCAGCCAGTTTAAAGGGTATGATACTTCGCTCACGCGCGGTTACAATTATAATCCTGAAATGGCCAAAAAATTATTGGCTGAAGCGGGTTTCCCCAATGGAGACGGTTTTCCAACCATTAACCTGGTAATTAATTCGGGCGGTTCACGCCATTCAAAAGTTGCCAATGAAATTATGAACCAGTGGCGCAATGTACTTGGTTTGAATATTGAATTGAACACTATGCCGCTTGAACAAAAAATTGAAGATTCAAAATATGGTCGTGGCGATATTTTCCGCAGCGCATGGGTGGCCGATTACCCCAGTCCTGAATCGTTCCTTTCCATTTTCTATGGCGCTAATGTGCCCGATGATTTGGAAAAACCTTCGCATCCCAATACCATGCGGTACAAAAGCGCAGCGTTTGATTCACTGTTCATGGCAGGTGTAAACGCCACCAACGAAGCTGAAAAAATGAAATATTTTGCCCTGGCCGAAAAACAAATGCTTGACGATTGCCCGGTATTGATTCTTTGGTACGGTGAAAACTATAAACTCCTGCACTCAAACATCAATAATTTCCACAACAATGCCATGAATTATCTTTCCCTTGCTGATGTATACATCAAGGACATGACGCCTGCTAAAAAAGAAGCAAAATAAAACACTAATCCTTTAATTGTGAAAAAGCCTGGGTTAACATCAGGCTTTTTTATTTAACGGCATATCATTATGTAAACATCATTGTTACTGTGCACAATCAAGTCATCCATTAAAATAAAGAAAGGGAATAACCATTGGAGCTACGGGATAGCTAACGCATCACATGCACAAAACTGTGCACTTCTTCCTTTTCATTGGTGCAATGGTTGAACACATTCATGACCCAATAATAAATCCCATCGGCAACAGCTTCACCCGTGTTTTGTTTTTTGCCGTTCCAGGAAACGGTCAGATCGGTTGATGCAAAAACCTCAACGCCCCAGCGGTCAAAAATTTTCAGGTCGTATTCATCCATGAAATTAACCCCGTCAAAAGCAAAGGCCGTGTAGGGATAAAACACATCGTTTTGTCCGTCACCATTGGGCGAAAAAACATTGACCTGCTGAATGGCGCCTCCAACCGTGTACAGCGTAATTGCTATATCATCGGTAAAATAGTTGCAACCGTCAACACCGGTCCAATACAGCGTAACTGCATTCAAGCTGTCAACAGGCGAAGCATAGGTTGGACCTGTTGCCCCGGTTACCGGTCCCCAATCATAACCCCACTGGTATGCGGTAATGGTTGCCGAACCGTAAACGGGACAAACTACCGCTGAAGGGTCAACCGAACAATAGGTAGTGGCCAATGAAAGCGAATCAACAACCGCCAGCGAGTTGACCGTATATGTTTGCGAAGCTGTACAAGGACCGCTTGTTACCGTAACGTTATACGAGCCCGGACCTAACTGGTCAGCCACATCTGTAGTTTCACCGGGTAAACTGCTCCAGGTATATGCATATGCTGGCGGTACCATGCCGCCCGTTACATTAACGTCAATCATACCGCTTGCACCGCCAAAACACGTGCTGGTAACTGTTGCGGTAATGTTGAGGGGTGAATACGTTTCAATGGTATCGCTCAGTGAAACCGAACATCCCACACTGTCAGTAACCGTTATGGTATATACACCCGGACCAACCCCCGATAATAAATCGGTTGTGTT
>DASPJQ010000632.1:0-25042 GCA_035628535.1 Flavobacteriales bacterium
ACCTACCATTCTGAGTCGGAAATGATGCGTTATATCAAGCGCCTTGAAAACAAAGATTTATCATTGGTACATTCCATGATTTCGTTGGGCTCATGCACCATGAAACTGAACGCGGCAGCTGAATTACTGCCCATTACCTGGCCTGAATTTGCGAATATTCACCCGTTTGTACCGGCTGACCAGGCCCAGGGATATGCCGAAATCATTGCTGAATTGAACAAAGATTTAAGTGATATTACGGGTTTTGCGGCCATGAGCATGCAACCCAATTCGGGTGCGCAGGGTGAGTATGCCGGACTGATGGTAATACGTGCTTATCATATGTCACGGGGAGATGCGCACCGCAACGTGGCCCTTATTCCATCATCGGCACATGGAACAAACCCGGCAAGCGCTGCTTTGGCGGGCATGCAAATCATAGTGGTTAAATGCGATGAGCACGGTAACATTGATGTGGCCGACCTTAAAGCAAAAGCTGAACAACATAAAGAAAAATTATCGTGTTTGATGGTAACTTATCCTTCAACACACGGTGTTTTTGAAGAAAGCATTAAAGAAATTACCTCTATCATTCACGCCAATGGCGGGCAGGTTTATATGGATGGCGCCAATATGAATGCACAGGTTGGTTTGACATCGCCTGGTTCAATTGGTGCCGATGTATGTCATTTGAATTTGCATAAAACGTTTGCCATTCCGCATGGTGGAGGGGGTCCCGGCATGGGCCCTATTGGTGTAGCTGCACACCTGGTTGATTTCTTACCAGGACATGTAAGTGTCAAAACAGGAGGGAAAAATGCCATTCATGCTGTATCGGCCGCACCGTTCGGAAGCTCGCTTATTTTATTGATTTCATATGGATACATTAAAATGTTGGGTGCTGAAGGGCTGACCAACGCCACAAAATATGCCATCCTGAATGCAAATTACATGAAGGAAAAACTCAAAAAACATTACACAATACTTTATACAGGTAAAAACGACCGTTGTGCACACGAAATGATACTTGATTGCCGTGAATTCAAACGCACGGCCCATGTTGAAGTAGCCGATATAGCCAAGCGCCTTATGGATTATGGATTCCATGCACCAACTGTTGCGTTCCCTGTTGTTGACACGCTCATGGTTGAGCCAACAGAAAGTGAAAGCAAAGCTGAGTTGGACCGCTTTTGTGAGGCAATGATTAACATACGCAAAGAAATTGATTTGATTGCTTCAGGAAAGGCGGACACGGTTGACAATGTCATAAAAAATGCACCGCATACTGCTGAAGAAATCATGGCAGACAATTGGAAACATGCTTATACACGATCGGCCGCTGCATATGGAGCCGCTTATCTAAAAGAATTCAAATTTTGGCCAAGCGTTAGCAGAATTGATAATGCGCACGGAGATAGAAACTTGATATGCAGTTGTTTGCCAATTGAAAATTATGTTGAAACACCGGTTGCGTGAAATGCTTCAAACCGTTAAATAAGCGTTGGTTACCGTTAAAAATATTTAGACCAATATAAATGGTGTTTTAATTAATGTTTACTAAATTTGTACCACTCACTAAAAATTAAAAAATTAATTAATTATGAAAAAAATCTACGTTGCTGCTGCTCTTTTCATGGGTCTTACTTCATCTTCACAAGCCCAGATTCTTTTAAATGAAGATTGGCAAGGTTCTACATCCGTTCAAATTTCTTATCCTGGTGTTACCTCTCCCGATCCTAACTGGTACACGTTTGATGAAGACGGTTTGGCTGATGGTTCCGGAAGTACACGCCCTGATGAATGGTTCTTTATTTATCCTTTTGCGAGTGTTGACTCGTTAACTCCTACTTCAGATACCAATTTTTGCATTGGATCAAATTCATGGTTCACTGCTCCGGGGCAGGCAAAAAACTGGTTGATTACCCCTTCTGTTGATATTCCGGCAGGTTCAACCGGTGCTGTTTTAAAATTTAAGTCAGCAACCCGTCAAACCCCATATTACCTTGATGGTTATGAAGTGTATTTGTCAAATACTGATAACGACCTTCCAAACTTTTCAAACCTGCTTTATACAGCTGCAGAATATGCTTCAGGGGCGGTAACGTTGGGTAGCGATTTTGCTTCATATACATTTACGCCCAGCGGAGCGTGGATACAAGGTTGGAACGGTACTGCAGAAGTGCCTTCAGAATTCGAATACGATGGCGACTCTGCCCGTTTGATTGGTGTGCTTACTGAAAAAACAATCAGCATTGGCGCTTATGCTGGCCAAACAATCTTTATTGCTTTCCTGCATAATTCATTTGACGATAACCTGATATCAATTGATGACATTGTTATTGATGCTACTACCGGTGTTGGTGAAATCAACAAAATTACAAGTGTGAATGTATATCCAAATCCAACCGTTAAAATGGTGACTGTTGAAATGAATGTAGCTGAATCTTCAGTTGCATCTGTGTTAACTGTAACAGATATTTTCGGGCGGTTGATTTATACTGAAAGTCTTGGTATGCTTAACCAGGGAACAAACAAATTTACCATTGATGCCGGTGCATATGCTAACGGCACTTATAACGTAGAGGTAAAATCTTCAAATGGCGTTGCAAGAGCTTCGTTCATTAAGAAGTAATCGTAACAAAATAATATCCATAAAAAAGGGCTGCTGACATAGCGGCCCTTTTACATTGTAGGTTTATGCACGCTAAAACAAGGGATTAAAGCCTTTTTTTACAAAAAAACGACCTTTCGTTAAAAATCGGCCACCAAATTGTGCGAAATTAGACCAATTGATTAACTTTACCACTGAATTAAAAAATCATGCGTGTTCATTTTGAAAAACGGGTGTAAAAACACCAAAATTCATTATGTGAGGCATGCTAAAACAAAAAAATAAATTAAATAAAACATGAAAAAAATCTACATCCTTACCTTCGCTTCTCTGTTAGGTTTTAGCAGTTTGAATGCGCAATCAATCGGCTCCCCTTCAAAAGGAAGGCCGCTAAAAAGCAACGTGGACAAGAAGAAGTACTTACACGAACCAGAAAAAAACCGTGCTACTACTTCTTTCTTCATCGACTACGAATTTGCCGATCAAACCCGTCAGGATTTTGAATTCGGATATTCTGACTGGCAACGTTATATCTGGGATATGAATTTCAGGTACGATACCGCCTCTGTAACTTCAGGTGAGATGTACGGTATTGTTGCTACTTTCCTTAGCGCTTCGCATACGCTTAACTCGGTTAATGACTCTTACGGTTATTTTACCGGTGGTACAGCCGCGGTGCCAACTTACCCCATTGATGTAATTCATACCTCAGCAGGAATTACCATTGATTCGGTTTTCATAAACTGTGGTCATGAAAACAATTCAGGTACAAATGATACGCTTGAATTCAGCGTAATTTCCCTTAGCACATCAGGTCACCCTGGTACCGGATACACACATACAACCCTTTTCAGCAAGAAAGTAATCATGAACACTTCATTTGTTGGTCAAACCGACTGGCTAATGGGTGGTGTTGTAGGTGAGGCTTTGGGATATACTGTTCCTGGCGGAACCCGTTGGGGAATTTGTGTAAAATACTACGGTGCTACTGTTGATACCTTTGGTTTGATTGCCGGTTTTGCCAGCACAGGTTCACCGTGTGGTGCTACCCCAACACTTCCTTTCTTTGCAACACCTTCATTGTATAAGCAAAATACCTACCGTGTTGACATGCAGTATGCCGAATACGGTATTTTACCAACTTCAGGCGGTGCCGATACGTATTATGAGTGTGACGGTGTTTCAGGTTTCACCCCGGGTTCTGACAGTGACAATACTCTTCAAAACTGGGCATTGTGGATGAAAGTTACAGCTGACGTAAGTGGTGCGGTTGATATTGCCAACGAAACGGAACTCATTACAAATCTTGAGCAAAACATGCCAAATCCGTTCAATGCAAATACAACCATTAATTATTCAATTGCTCAAAAAGCCCCTGTAACCTTTACTGTGACCGATCTTTCAGGTAAAGTAATTATGGCTGAAAATTATGGAACACAAAATGCAGGCCAGCACACCATTAGTTTGAGTGCAAACCAGCTTGAAAGCGGTGTATATTACTATACACTTACTGCAGGCGGTTCTAAAACCAGCCGCAAAATGGTTGTTGCAAAATAATTATTGCGCTAAATCTATTTTATGAAAAAACCCCGGTGAACAAGCCGGGGTTTTTTTATGCCTTTTCAAATCGCTGGAACTATTTAAAACTTGCAGCCAGCTTTTCTTTAAGTAACTGCATGAATTCCGATGAATAAACAAATTTATTGACCTCTTCGTTATCGGTTGTAATCAACCCTTTTTTATCACCCTTCCACCACAGTTCACCGCTATATAAAAAATTAATGTTTTGACCTATTTCAATAACCGAATTCATATCGTGCGAAATAACAACCGTAGTCATGTTAAATTCTTCGGTAATTTCTTTAATAAGGTTGTCGATTACAATTGACGTACGCGGATCAAGACCTGAATTGGGCTCATCACAAAACAGGTATGAAGGATTTAATGATATGGCCCTGGCAATGCCTACCCGTTTTTGCATACCGCCACTCAACTCACTCGGGTAAAGCGCATTTTTATCGGCCATGTTTACACGTTTAAGGCAAAAATTTACCCTGTCAAGCATTTCTTCTTTGCTCATTTGAGTAAACATTTTCATGGGGAACATAACATTTTCCTCAACGGTCATGCTGTCAAACAGGGCACTGTACTGGAATAAAAAACCGATTTTTCGCCTTATATCCATGCGCTGTTGTTTATCAAGCTTAACAAAATCCTGCCCATCGTATAAAATTTCGCCCTGGTCAACTTCCATTAAACCAACAATGCATTTGGCAATTACGGTTTTTCCGGAGCCGCTTTGCCCGATAATCATATTCACCTTGCCTTTTTCAAAGGTGGCGCTTATGTTTTTAAGTACAGGATTGTTCCCAAAACTTTTTGATATGCTGCGTACTTCAATCATATCAATATCAATTGGGTGAGTAAATAGTTAACAAGTAAAATGAAAATGCTGCTTATTATAACAGCCTTGGTACTTGAGCGACCCACCTCAACCGATCCGCCTGAAGTATAATACCCAAAATAGGATGCAATGGAGGTAATAATAAAGGCAAAGAACAATGTTTTGGTAAGTGCATATTTGACTGCATAATCATCAAAGTAATACTGGAGTCCGTATACGTACCGTTGTAAGGTTATTTCGCCCGACAAATACCCGAACACCAGCCCACCCAGTAAACCCAGGAACATTGATATGGCAATAAGAAAAGGAAACATGAATACGGCACCGGTTATTTTAGGAAGCACCAGGAACCCGGCTGAGTTGACACCCATAATATCCAATGCATCAATTTGCTGGGAAACACGCATGGAACCAATTTCACTCGATATTTTAGACCCTACAATACCCGCAAGGATAAGTGATATAATGGTGGGGGAGAATTCAAGAATAATGGATTGGCGGGCCGTAAAACCTACAGTATAGGGCGGAATATACCATGAGTCAATATTATAGGCTGTTTGCAGGGTTATTACCGCCCCCATAAAAACCGACATGATGGAAACAATACCCAGGGAACCAATCCCGATCTGGTAACACTCATTGATAAAGCGTTTAAAGAAAATGTTGAATTTCTGGGGCCTTGCAAATACCTGGCGTATAAACACCCAGAACCGTCCTATTTCAAAAAAGAATCCCATTCGGTATTACCGGACTCAAAGATATACAAAATATGCCCGGCATGGCCTTTATCGGAACAACCCAAGGCAGGCATGTGATCCATAGGCTGTTAAATTATACCCGATTAAAAACTATTAAGAAAAAAATGCGTTATATTTGGTATTATGCTTACCACTAAACGACTTCTTGTTTTATGTCTGTTTGCATGCTTTTTAATAAGCAGCAGTTGCAAAAAGAACAGGTGCCATACGTGTCCGCAATGGAATAAAAACGAGCATTTTGATGAACGTGAAATTGAAAAATGAGTCAAACCGAGCTTGCCAAAAAGCTCAGGCCTTTTTTACCCGATGGCGTTGAGCATGATATTGCGTATCTCATAATCCACTATAAAGTACATTTTCGCATTACCAAACCGCGTGAAAGCGTGTATGGCGACTATACCTCGCCCATATTAAATCAACCGCATAAAATAACGGTTAACGGTGACCAGAACAAATACGCTTTTTTTATAACCACTCTTCATGAATTTGCACATTTATACACCTGGGAAAAACACCGCAATAAAGTAAAACCCCACGGCATGGAATGGAAAACCGAATTTCAACGCTTGACCGAACCGTATTTCAAACGGGGCATTTTTCCACCTGAATTGGTAACGGCCCTTAAAAGTTATATGTCCAACCCGGCCGCAAGCAGTTGTTCTGACGAAAACCTGATGACCGCACTGCGCTTATTTGACCGGAAGGCTAAACCCATTTTGAAAGATTTACCTGAGAATTCGCGTTTTGTGCTCAATAACACTACTTTTGTCAAAGGCAGGTTAGTGCGTTCACGGTTTGAATGCATTGCCGTTGAAAACAAGCAAACGTATTTAATCAGCAGCACGGCCGAAGTAAGCCTTGAAACGTGATACCATTGCACATCCCATATTATTCTTCAACCACCCGTAATGCGGTCAAAAATGTAATTCTGGGCCTGAATGATAAAAACTACTATGCGGAACTTACCACGCAGTTTGAAACCGGTTTTGGGTTCAAACATGTTTACTTTACCAAGTCCTGTACCAGCGCCCTGGAAACAATTGCCCTGCTGCTCGAATTAAAACCGGGCGATGAAGTCATTGTTCCTTCGTACACGTTTGTCACCTCAGCCAACGCTTTTGCTATGTTTGGGGCCAAAATTGTTTTTGCCGATAGCAGTAACAATCACCCCAATATTTCCATTGAGTCCATCAGCCAAAAAATTACACCTAAAACCAGGGCTATTGTTGTGGTGCATTATGGAGGCATTGCTGTTGAAGGCTTGCAAACGCTGAAAGAAATATGCGATAAACAAAATATTTTTTTAATCGAAGACGCTGCCCATACAATTGGTTCAAGCATTGACAACAAACACCTGGGCCTGTTTGGCCATGCCGCCACCTTTTCGTTCCATGAATCAAAAAACCTCACCTGCGTTGAAGGAGGGTTGCTTCTCATTAACCACGAACCGTGGCTCAAACGTGCTGAATTTATCATTAACAAGGGTACCAACCGCGCACAGTTTGATAACAAGCACGTGGCTTTTTATGAATGGGTTGATTTCGGTTCAAGTTATAAACTGGATACATTGCATGCGGCCATCCTTTCAGAACAGTTAAAAGACATTAACGAGGTCACAAAAAAAAGGGTTGAATTGTACAACAGGTATGTGGAAGGCCTGAAACCCATGTACGATAAAGAGTATTTTTATTACCCAGCAACATTACCGGCAAACGTACAGCATAACGCACACATTTTTTGGATCCTTATGCCAAGCCCAGGGGCAAAAAATGCGCTGCATGAACACCTGAAAGCCAAAAATATTTTCACCACGTTTCATTACCTGGCTTTGCATAAAAGCCCATTCGGAAAAAAATACCACGACAATTCACCGTTGCCCAACAGTGAAAAATTTGAAGCGAATTTATTGCGGTTACCGCTGTATTTTCAACTTACATATGAAGAGGCGGACGCTGTTATAAGCGAAATAAAAAATTTTTACAAATCCTGAATTCACCAGGCAAATAAAGGCCTTGCGCTCATTAAGGCATGTACTTTTTGTTTCACTTTGTTCAGTTCCGTTTCATTTTCCAGGTTCATTAAAACATGGTCAATGAGTTCAACAATTTGAGGAATTTCAGTTGAAGAAATGCCGCGGCTGGTAATGGCCGGGGTTCCCACGCGAATTCCCGATGTTACAAACGGTGATTTGTCATCAAAAGGGACCATGTTTTTATTCACGGTAATTTCAGCGCGAACAAGGGCATTTTCGGCCGCTTTTCCGGTAAGTTTTTTACTGCGTAAATCAATCAACATGCTATGGTTGCTGGTTCCTCCTGAAATAACTTTATAACCCCTGGCCATAAATTCATCGGCCATTTTTGCCGCATTATTCATGACCTGTACCGAATATTGAATGAATGAAGGATCAAGGGCCTCACCAAACGCTACAGCCTTGGCGGCAATTACATGTTCAAGCGGGCCACCCTGCGTACCTGGAAAAACGGCACCGTCAAGCACGGCCGACATTTTTTTGATTTCCCCTTTTGGCGTTGTTTGTCCCCAGGGATTATCAAAATCTTTTCCCATCATGATTACGCCACCACGGGGCCCGCGCAATGTTTTATGCGTGGTTGTGGTTACAATGTGGCAGTAAGGCATGGGGTCGTTTAATAATTTTGATGCAATGAGGCCCGCAGGATGGGAAATATCGGCAAGCAGCAATGCACCAACATTGTCGGCAATTTCGCGCAGTTTTTTATAGTCCCAGTCGCGGCTGTATGCCGAAGCACCGCAAATAATCAATTTTGGTTTAACGCTTTGAGCCTTTGCTTCCACTTTGGCATAATCAATCATACCGGTTTCGGCTTCTACACCGTAAAAATGCGGTTTATACAATTTACCCGAAAAATTTACAGGTGAACCGTGCGTAAGGTGCCCTCCGTGTGACAGATCAAAACCCAGAATAGCGTCACCAGGGTTTATGCAAGCCAGCATAACTGCTGCGTTGGCCTGTGCACCACTGTGCGGTTGTACATTTACCCATTCGGCATTGAATAATTTTTTCAGGCGGTCAATGGCAAGCTGTTCAACCTGGTCAACCACCTCGCAACCTCCATAATAACGTTTGCCCGGTAACCCCTCAGCATATTTGTTGGTTAAAACGCTGCCCATGGCATCCATGACCTGTTGGCTAACAAAATTTTCGGAAGCTATCAGCTCAATACCGTTTAACTGGCGTTGCTTTTCTCTGTTAATGAGGTTAAAAATTACTTCGTCTCGTTGCATAGGGCAATGGTAAATTGAATTATATTCACAAATGTAAAATTATTAGCGTTTGTACAACAGGGTATTTTCGCTTTAAAATTGGCTGGGAGTGAGTAAAAAAACAATCTTTTTCCTTTTATTGTCCTTTATTGAAGGTGGCAGTGTTATGGCTGCTGAACTCCTTGGCGCTAAATTATTGGCGCCTTTTTTTGGCTCATCGCTGTATGTATGGTCCAGTGTAATGGCCGTGACCCTTTTAGGGCTTGCCCTGGGTTATTTTATTGGAGGTACGCTTTCAGCGCGACCCGGAAATGAAAAACGATTGTATGCGGTTTTGGTCACGGGTGCAGCCATTATAGCGCTTATGCCTTTTACGGTTCAGTTTTGCTTCGCGCTTTTTTCAAAAATGAGTCTGCTAACATCGGTTATTGCCAGTTCGGTATTTTTACTGGTACCACCCGTTTTTTTAATGGGTATGGTTTCACCGCTCATTATTTCGCTGGTGGACGTTGATATCAAAAATTCCGGCAAATCTTCGGGTACGGTATATGCCGTGTCAACGGTGGGCGGAATCCTTGCTACGTTTTCATTCGGTTTTTACATTATTCCGAAACTGGGCCTAAGTATTCCATGTGTGGTTACTGCACTGGCACTGGGTATTATTCCAGCTGTTTTACTCATTATGCGTAAAAGTTTTTTGCCTTTCCTGTTGGTGGCCTGCGTATGGTTTTCGTTACAATCACAGGCATTGCGAAAATCAGGGTCGCGCGTAAAAATAATTGAGTTGCGTGAGGGTGTGTTAGGTCAATTGCTTGTGGTGGATTACCCGGGCGATTATTACTACAATGATTCAACGCGTAAAGGAGAAACAAGCCGGTGGTTGTTCGTGAACAGGATTTCACAAACCATGGACGATAAATTTGCGCGACCCGAAAAAGGCGAGGAGCGTTATTTTACGTATGTATATAAAATAGCGTTAGCTCTTGACACGTTAGCAGGCAGGAATAAAAAAGTTCTACTGCTGGGCCTGGGTGGCGGCAGCGTGGCCAACCATCTTTCATTCAAAGGATTTGACATTGAAGTATGCGAACTGGATGACCGCATTTATGACATTGCCCGTAACTATTTTGGGCTTACAAAAGAAGTAAAAGTTGTCATTGACGATGCACGGCATTTCATTAACGTTTGCGAAAAAAAATACGATGTGATAATTTTTGATACGTTCAAAGGTGAGGAGGCGCCCAACCATGTGCTCACAAAAGAAAGCCTTGAAAAAGTCAAAACCCTTTTAAATCCCGGGGGACTGGTATTTGTAAACAGTTTTGGTTACTGGAAGGGAAAACGGGGCAGGGGCATGCGCAGTATTTACAAAACGTTTACGCAAACGGGCTTTTCAACCCTTATTCAACCCACCCAGGATAACGAGAACCAGCGCAACCTGGTTTTTATAGCATCACCGTTTAAAAAACTTGTTGCAGGGGCTGATTTTTTGATCCCGGGAAATGAAATTGCCGATGCCGAAGTGTTGACCGATAATAAACCTGTGTTTGAAAAAATGAATGCAATGGCGGCATTAAGCTGGCGCAGGGCTGCTATACAAACCTTTTTATACGATTCGGTACAAAGGCAACTGCCCTTCTTTTATTAGGCTTTGTTTTTGAACAAATGCTCGTTTTGCCTGAGCCATAAGAATGGAAACAGCAGAACAATAATAAGAGGGGTTTCAATAAGGCCAATGGTCCAGCGTGCCATTTCATACAATGATTTCGGCCAGGGCAAAACATAACCCATTAAAAAAAGAAAAAAACCAGCGGTAAAAACACAGGCAAAAATGAAATGAATGGCTTTCATGGATTGATTCGGAAAGAAAAATTTAATCATTAGCATTGACAAGGCCCAGAAAACAATCACGAAAAATACCGTTGCCACATACCGCGTAATTAAAAGTTGGCGTATATCCATGTTTTTAAGAAATGGAAATAACCAATGCGGTTCAGGTGAAAAGTATTTATCGGTTAAAGCGGCTTCATGCCAGGCTATATGAACAAAAAGCGTTTCGCGCAGGTACCCGGCAACAACCACAAAAAATAAAAAAGCCAGTGTATAAAAAACGGTTCTAAACGACATGTTTTTTTTTGGCAAGCAGGCTATGACGGTTTACCCAGTAGATCCACAGCAGGAAAATAAAGCCGTAAATAATTATAGTGAATGTATACGTGTGGTTAAATTCCGTCCACGCCCGCGAGTGAAGTTCCGAAATAGCCAAAAGCGCTATGCGTATGCAGTTAAAAAGAAAAATAAGTACGATGCCCAGTGGTATAAACCAGGCTTTGGATTTAATATTACCCGGAAAACTAATGATAAACCCGCTGAAAAGGGCAAACAAGGGAATGGCATTGCAGTTGTCGCCAATCCAAAGCCCGGATGTGCCTGCAATCCATAATTCACGTCCTTTCACGAAAGTGGTATGGCCAAGGGTTTCAAGCATCCATTGGGTTGTTGCAGCGGTTATGTGAACCTGCGCCATATCAAGCCCGGTATAAGGCTTTAATAGAAAATTGTACAACAAATACCAGCAAATGCTTAATAAAGCAAAGAGAAAAACAAATCGGTATACCGGTGAAATATGTTTGAAACGGTTTAGCATAAAAGAAAAAATCCGGTTTTAAGCCGGATTTTCTTTCGATTTTTTATGGAGTTTTTTGTATGCAAACAAGGAGCCGGCCCCTGCCAGTATGGCTATGCCGCCATCAATTGGTACCGCGCAAGGTGGATAAGGGGGGGTTCCACACGGAGGGCTGGGAGGACCCATACCCATACCTGAACCCATAGCTGCTGCTACAGCTTCGTGGGCAAGACCCATAAGAAGGAAAATAACCAGAAACGTGAGAATGTTCTTTAACATAAGGCGGTCAAAATTATAAAATTACCTGAATAGTTTACGGGTTTCGGTTTTATTGTTATATGTTACGTTTACCAAATATATCCCACTGAAATCATTGGTTAAGGAAAAATTAACCTTTTGGCTTTCAGCAACTAATGTTTGAGCAGGAAGAATTTCTTCGCCCAGCATATTAATTATGCTAACAGTTGCTTTTGTAGGAACGTCAAATTTAAAATCAACGTAAAAGTCTTTTCCTGTTCCAATGATGTCAACCTCATTGTTATTAAGGGCATGTGCATCGGTTTCAACCTGTGTACGTGTCAACACCAATGAAAAACGGTTTTTGTATGTGCCTTTGGCAACATAAAAGTAATAGTCGTTTTCCGTAAGTTCGGTACGTGATCCTGTTTGTTGGTCAACCAGAATAATGCTGTTGTAACCTTCAGCCAAAGCTAAATCAATATTTTCGGGAGAGAGCGTGTAGTTACCATCGTTTTCAACGGCAAACACCATCGGCACAATCAGGGTTTCCATTTTTGAGTCCAATAATTTTATGCGAAGGTTTTTTCCGCTTTTAGTATTGGTTGTATACAATTGAGGAGCCTTTGGATGCGGTAATTTTTTAAAAATCAAATCGCCTTTTGCTTCCAATTCTGGTTGAGTTGAGAAACGGAATTGGGTGCCTGAGGTGAATTTGTGGCCATCGGCCGATTTAAGTCGTACGCCAAACATTCCTGAGGATTTGCTGCGGAAAGTACTGCTGGTGCTTGTTGATTTAATGGCTTCGGTAAACATAAATGAAGCACCGCCTGTGTTTTCAATCCAAAAGCCCTGGTTTGGTGCAATAAGTTCGCCCGAACCGGTTGAAGCGGTATTAAAATCATCAATGGTTTCATCAAAATACATGAAATCGGTGCCAATACCGGAACTTGAAGCCTGCAGGGCGTCCCAGTCGAGGTTGGCATGGTAAGGATTTCCAACCAGATTCCATCCGTCATTGGAGGCGGTAATGGTTCCTGACATATCAAGGTCGCCAATGTTTGGAGTACCAATGGTATTTATGGTAGTGGCATTAAAGGTTGTGTATGATCCGTCTGAATCAAGATATACTTCATAACCAATACCTGGTGTAATAGCGGTAGCTGATGAGGTAATGGGCACATAGTCAAAGGCCGCTTCATCATAACCCCAGCATGAAGGATAATCATTTGGCGGATTATAGGTATATAAAATGATAAGCTCATTGTCCCAGTCGGCAAAGGTTGCTCCGGCAACTGATGACGCCATGTCAGAGTAACCGGCACTACGTGCATCAATAAAGCGCTGGCAGGTAACACTACCTGAAATAGAAGCGCCAGATCCGCACTGGCCTATAATGGCCGTTTTTGTGGCATCTGAAAGCAGCACCAAAGAGCCGGTGCCTCCAATGTTAAGCTCACCATCAGTGATAGTCAATACATCGGAAATGCTTAATGTGCCGCTGGTAAGGTCAACTGCCGTACCTGCCGCAGAGTTGTTAATGGTTATATTGCTAATCGTATTTGTTCCGGCTGCAAATGTCTGGGTTGAGGTGCCAATTAGGTTAAGTTCGTTGGTAGAGGCTTGTGTTAACGTACCGCCTGTTAACGTTACGTTTCCAGATACATTAATATCGTTTGCCCCGGCCGTAAGTGTTGCCGAAACAGTAAGGTTATTTTGAATGGTGATTGTATTGGCCAATGTTAAGGCTCCCAAAGTGACCGATAAAGAGCCAAATGTATTGCCTACAGTTGTAAATAACGTATTGGTATAACGCGTTACAAGGGTATTTCCGGCAGTGGAAAAATTTCGCGTACCGGTAGTCATAAAATTGCTTGTATTCAAAACCAGGGTTCCGGTAGCCCCATTCAGCCAGGTGGATCCTGAACCAAGCCCCACCATTGATCCACCTGAGTTCAGTGTCAGACTACCCAAATTGGTAATGGTTTTTCCGTAATTAATGGTACAGGCAACATTTTTGATTGCCGTAACATTTGCAGCAAGGGTAGTATTTTGCACAAATTGCCATTTTATATTTATACCGTACGTGCCTGCACCTGAAATGGTACATCCTGATGTATTGGCAAAACCAAACACACCCGAACCGCTTTCAATGCCGGTATTGGTATAGTTACCGCGTATGCTTAACGAATAGGAAGGGTTGGTTGAATGGATGCGGCCTGCTACAATTAAATTGCGGCATGCATTGCTCCCGCTTCCCAGGTTAATCTGGTGTCCTGCCTGTATGGTAACATCATCATCAATGTCTGGTATACCGTCAGCGTCCCCGGCAGCCGTCCAACTGGAAGCAACATTAAACGTTCCTGTTGCCACATTTGATGTAAACGTGCCTGCCTGGCTGTAAACGGTCAGGCTTGTAAGCATTAATGTATAAATAATTCTTTTCATACAGTTATTGTATTCGTTACTAAAGATACGGTAAAATTAAGAAAAAGGACATGCAAAATTTGATGAAAAGCCCATTTTAAGGGGTCAATATGGCTCGCATTTCTTCAAATGATTCTTTTTAGCGTTTACGCGTATGAGAATCAACGGTTTTAAAAAACCGCATATTGCAAAATAAACTTATATTTGTAAGAATTATTGGAAATTTGTGAGCACGCAAAGGCAACAGAAACCTGTTTCAAAAAATCTATTTGACGTTGAAGACCTCAAGACTGTTTGGAGACTTATTTCCAAAAACATTTTTTTCCTGATTTTTTTTCCACTTCTTTGCGGTGTTATTTCATATTTCTATACGCATAAACTCACGCAGGTTTATGGTGCAAAAACCCAGATTTTATTAAAGCAAGGCGAAATATACGATTACCAGAACCCGCTTTACAAAGGGTTAGGTTATTATGGTATTTACGGTGATATAACAAACCAGATCCGGGTATTGCAATCGCAGGACCTTATAAAAAAAGCTGTTGAAAAACTCGATTTTAAAATATCATATTACATCATTGGGCGAATCAAAACAACCGAGTTGTATAACAACATGCCTTTTGATATTGATATCAACCTTATAAACCCTTATCTCGAGGAAAAGCACATTGAATTTAAAATTCTTGATTTGGAAAATTACCAGATAAAGCTGGACGTAAATGACAACCAGGTGACGAAAAAGCTTCCTTTCAACAAAGAAATCATTGATGAGAATTTTGTAATCAAGGTCAACAGAACGCCATCACTCAATGCAAACAGTGTAAAATACCTGGTCAATAACGATTACTCATTTGTTGTGCACAGCATTGATTACCTGGTGCGCAAATACAAGGGTGCACTGTCGATCGAAAACATTGAATACACAAGTATTCTTGATTTGACGGTGAGAGATGAAATTCCTAAAAGGGCCATACAGTTTTTAGATACCCTTTCAAAAGTTTACCAGGATTACACCCTGGAATCGGAATTTGCCATTAATGACAAAACCATTGAGTACATTGATAAGCAATTAAAAAATGTAACCACCATAATGGACTCGGTTGAGCGTGACCTGGAAAATTACCGTACTGGCAAGGGCATCATTGATTTGCCAAAAGAATCAGAGGCGTTTTTTACCGAAATGATGAAATATGACATTGAAAAACGTGACCTCATGATGAAGCGTGAATCAATTCAATCACTCGAAAAATTCATTTACGATACGAAAAATACCGATTTGCTTCCACCGGCTTTTTATGTGCTTGACAACGATGATTTTCTTAAGAAGAAAATTTCTGATATACAGCAGGCCGAATTCGAGCTCAGCCAAAATACGACCAAAACGGAAAAACATGCTGATGTTCAAAAAGCCCAAAAAAATATCCAGGAGCTGAAAAAGGACGTTATTTCGTATATCAAGAATACAGAAAAGGCATTTGCCCAGCGCGAGGTGCAAATACAGAACCAGATCAAATCGTTTGAGGCCATGATCAAACGCATACCTAAATCAGCCCGCGAATTGCTGGCCATTGAACGCAAATTACAGGTAAATGAAAAGCTGTACACGTTCCTGCTTGAAAAAAGGTCCTCTACCGTTATTGCAAAAGCCGGTATTATTCCCCAGGTAAACGTAATTGAGTCGGCAAACTCGGTTGGATTGCTGTATCCGAATAAAAAGAAAATCATGACCTATTTTGTTTTTGTCGGATTTATTATAGCAGTGATTATAGCTTTTGTAAGAATAGTTTTCTTCAACCGTATTGAAAATGTGAATGAACTTTCGCAAATTACCAGCATGAGCATTGTTGGCGGAATAGCTGAAATACGTAAAATTGACAACGAGCATGGTTTAACCGTATTAAACAATCCGAAATCACACATTACCGAATCATTCAGGACCATTCGAAACAACCTGCAGTATTTGGGTGCAGGAAAGGACAAGAAAATAATATTGGTTACATCCATTCTTCCTGGCGAGGGAAAAACGTTTTGTTCAACCAACATAGCGGGTATATTGGCTAAAGCCAGCAAAAAGGTATTGTTGCTTGATTTTGATATGCACAAACCCAAAATCCATAAAGTGCTGAATATAGAGAACAACAAGGGCCTTTCAAATTACATCATCGGAAAAAACATTCTTTCTGAAATCATTTTACCTTCAGGAATACCAAACCTTGATGTTATTCTTTCGGGCCCGGTTCCGCCCAATGCTTCTGAACTTGTGTTGAACGAAAAAATTGCGTCTTTTTTCAACGAGGTAAAAGAGCAATATGATTTTGTTATTGTTGATACGCCCCCAATTGGCCTGGTAAGCGATGGCCTGTCGCTTATGGCACATACCGAAATTAATATTTTTGTACTCAATTCAAAATATGCCCAAAGGCAAGGCGTTAAGTTTATTGAACAGGTGGCTTCCCGCTCAAAACACGCTTCAAATGGTTTAATCTTAAACCATATACGCCAGAAACGACTTCAATATTATTATAACAAGTACGGTTATGGTTACGGCTATGGCTACGGTTACGGGTATGGTTATGGCTACGGCTATGGTTACGGTTACGGCCAGGAGCCTGAAAAGAAAAAAAAGGAAAATAAGCATGCCGGATAAAGGAAGAAATGTGGAAAAAGAAGAAAAATGGGACTTGATTATTTCACCAAAAAGGGGACTCTTTTCACTCAATATAGGTGAACTTTTCAAGTACCGTGATCTTATTTTGCTTTTTGTCAAACGCGATTTCATAGCCAATTATAAGCAAACGGTGCTTGGGCCGCTTTGGCATATACTGCAACCCCTGCTTACTACGTTGACATTTGTTATAATTTTTGGGAATGTGGCCAAACTCAGCGCTGACGGTACGCCCCACCTTTTGTTCTACATGATCGGTATCATTACATGGACGTATTTCAGCTCCTGTCTTGTTAAGACGTCAACTACATTCGTAAGCAATGCACATATTTTCAGTAAAGTTTATTTTCCGCGCCTGTCAGTACCCGTTTCAGTGGTTATTTCCAACTTTATCACATTTTTTGTCCAGTTCCTGATTTTTATTGTTTTTTATCTCTATTATTTTTTTTCAAACAAGTATGTATACGGTTTTAGCCCGCAATACCTCCCTTTGTTGCTGCTACTTGTTCTGCTTATGGCCATGCTTGGCCTTGGTATGGGAATCATTATTTCATCGTTAACCACAAAGTACCGTGACTTCAGTTTTTTGGTGGGATTTGGGGTACAGCTCATGATGTATATCAGCCCGGTTATTTTTCCTCTTTCGCAGGTATCTGGTAAACTAAAGTATCTTTTGCTATGCAACCCCATGACGCCTGTTATTGAAACCATGCGGGTAATTTGCCTGGGAAAAGGTGTGCTGAACGGTTACCATCTTGCCTATACAGCATGTTTTGCTGTGGTGACCCTGTTCATAGGGGTTCTTTTATTCAACCGAATTGAAAAATCGTTTAACGATACCGTGTAAATGAGCAGCGAAGTGGTTATAAAGGTGGAGCACCTTACAAAAAAGTATCGGCTTGGTGTATTAACAGCCGATACACTTGTGGAGGACCTTAAGTTGTGGTACCGCTCACGCTTTGGAAAAAAAAATCATCAACCTGCATCAAACGATGCTTCACGAATTGACAGCGATGGCCTTTTTCTGGCCCTGAACAACGTTGATTTTAGTGTGAACCAGGGTGAAATTTTGGGCATAATTGGTAAAAATGGTGCAGGTAAATCAACCTTGCTTAAAATCCTTGCAAGGGTTACGGCACCCACCCATGGCTGTGTAAAAATAAAAGGCCGCATTGCCAGCCTGCTTGAAGTAGGAACAGGTTTTCATCCCGAACTTACCGGCAGGGAAAATATTTTTTTAAACGGGGCCATACTGGGCATGACACGGCAGGAAATAACCGGTAAACTTGATGAAATAATTGATTTTTCAGGTATCGAAAACCACATGGATACCCCCGTCAAGCGTTATTCTTCGGGAATGAAAGTGCGGTTGGGTTTTGCCGTTGCAGCGCACCTGGAACCTGAAATTTTAATTGTTGACGAGGTTTTGGCGGTTGGTGACATGGAGTTCCAGAAAAAATGCCTGGGTAAAATGCAAGGCATAAGTAAAACGGGCCGTACCATTTTGTTTGTTAGCCACAACATGACCGCTGTGCGCAACCTTTGTACAAACGCCATCCTGCTCAACGATGGGAAATTGGTATTCAGAGGAGGTACCGATGAAGCCGTTTCGGGCTATTTGGGTGGCGCCATGGGCAACCGCGTTCATTTCAGGTTTGACGAGCAAAACAGCATCGGGGTAGATGCATTAAAAATTACTGAAATACGGGTTTATGCAAGCGGGAAAAAAATAGGAGATCCCATTCTGATGCAGGATAAAATCGTTATTCAGATATTGCATGAACGCATGCCCTCACCACAACGATATGATATAAGCCTGCAATTTAAAGGGGAAGCGGGCGAAATTCTTTTTTCAAATGGTTCGGGGCGCATGGAAACACCTGGTTACAAACAAGGCAAGGGCCTGCTGGAGGCTATTGTTCCCGGTAATTTATTGAATTCTGGCATATTTGAAGTAAATGTAATGGTGGTTGAAAACAGGCGAAACATTGTTCACCGGGCCGACAGCCTTATTTCATTTACAGTGGTGCAAAACCAGTCTGACACGGGTGCATGGCAGGGAAGGGCGCGTGGCGATATGAACCCGGTGCTTGAATGGACGTATAGGAGTGAATAAAAAGCGTTGGTGCCAGCCAGGCAATGAAACATGTTTTATGACGGGTGTAAGTCCCCTGTATGACTTAATTGGGAAGTTATTTCGGGGTTTTTGTCACTAAAAACCCGCTTATTGGTAATTTTCATTATTTTTGATCATTAGATAAGCAGAGATAATCAGCCTCTGTTTGGGCGGAATCATGATTTTCAAAACGGTTGACAAAGCAAAAATTTTTTGTATTTCAACACAACGTACGGGAACTACTTCTGTTGGCGATTTTTTCAGGCAGTTAGGTTTTAAGGTTGCCGGGTGGTCGGTTGTTGAAAGGAACAACTGGAGCAAGTTGCATTTTGACGGGAACTATGATGCAATATTCGATTCGAATGATTTCAAAAAAAGCAAAGTGTTTGAAGACGGGCCATGGAGTGTGGGCCATTTTTATAAATATTTATTTTACCACTTTCCCGATTCAAAATTCATCCTGTTTGAGCGCGATGCCAATGACTGGTTTAATTCAATGATAAGCCACTCAAAAGGCATGACCATAGGCAATACCTTCAGGCATTGCACCATTTACAACCGGGAAACTGAGTATTACGCATTCATGGGCGAAAAACATTCATACGAAAACGGTGCAATGGATAACCTGCTGCCTATTCCCGAAACCATGAGGCAGCACTACGTTGATATATACCTGAACCGCAACCGGCAGGCGGTTGATTTTTTTGCAGCAAAAGATCCCGGTAGTAATCGTTTTATACGGCTTGACCTTGAAGACAAAAATAAATGGTCAAAACTTGGAAAATATTTCGGCCTTAGGGTACCCGAAGGTATGGAGGTTCATTCCAATAAAACATTGAAGCAATGATTAATGTGACCAAAACATTTTTGCCTCCGCTTGATGAATACATTCATCTGGTTAAAAATATATGGGACACTTCGTGCCTTACAAACAGGGGACCATTGATCAAAAAACTTGAATCAGACCTGGCTCATTACCTGCGCACCGATAAAATACTTATAACGTCAAACGGCACCGTTCCCATCCAGATTCTCTTAAAGTTGTTTGGCCGCGGTGGCGAAGTAATCACCACACCGTTTAGCTACGTTGCCACTACGGCTTCTATTGTATGGGAGAACTGCACACCCGTTTTTGTGGATATTGACCCTGAACATCTCACTATTGACGAAACAAAAATTGAAGCGGCCATTACAGAGCGAACAACCTGCATACTGGCAACGCATGTATTTGGAAACCCCTGCAAGGTTGAGGTCATAGAGCAATTAGCCAACAAATACGGGCTTTTTGTAATTTACGATGCAGCCCATTGTTTTGGTGTAAAATATAATGGACAGTCGGTATTTAATTATGGCAATGCCAGTACCTGCAGCTTTCATGCAACAAAATTGTTTCATACCGGTGAGGGCGGAGCCGTATTTTGCCAGTCAGGGGAACTGTATGACAAAATATTTTATACCCATAATTTCGGGCACAAAAGCCAGCTTGACTTTCATGGGCTGGGTATTAATGCAAAGTTATCAGAACTCAACGTGGCCATGGGACTGGCGGTATTAAACCACATTGAACACATTATTCAGGACCGAAAAAGGGTAGTTGCTTTTTACGATGAATATTTACGGTCGCCCAAAATCCAGCGAATGAAAATACGCGAGGGCACGGTTTGGAATTATAGTTATTATCCAATTATTCTTGAAAGCGAAGAAACACTGCTTGAAATTCAAAAAACACTCAATAAAAATAATATTTTTCCAAGAAGGTATTTTTATCCATCGTTGAATACAATTCAATACACAAATGGCAGGTCCATGCCTGAGTCAGAGTTTGTGGCCCAACGCATCCTGTGCCTGCCTTTATATGTCGGCCTGGAAGAATCTTCGTTAGAACTCATTGCTGATCTTATAAACAAAGTTTTATTAAAAAACGACCGTATCGGCCATGTTGTTTGACTCAATTGACTTTATTTTATTCCTGCCAATTGTGTTCCTGGTTTACTGGTTTGTGCTCAGCAAAAACCTTGCGGCACAAAATTTTTTTCTGATCATTGCAAGTTATGTGTTTTATGCCTGGTGGGACTACCGTTTTTTGTTCCTGCTCATGTTTTCAACATTCCTCGATTATTTTACGGGGTTAAAAATACACAGCTCATCGTTCCAACGCACCAAAAAAGCCTGGTTAGTGGCAAGCATAGGCATTAATCTTGGGTTCCTGGGCTTTTTCAAATATTATAATTTTTTCATTGAATCGTTTGCCGGTTTTTTGGAGGTTTTAGGGTTTCAGGCCAACGTTTGGACACTTAACGTGATTCTGCCTGTAGGTATTTCTTTTTATACATTCCACGGGCTCTCCTATGTGCTGGATGTGTATTATGGCAGGGTTAAGCCAACCCGCAATTTTGTTGATTACGGGTTGTTTGTTTCCTACTTTCCGTTACTGGTTGCCGGTCCAATTGAAAGGGCCACGCATTTATTACCGCAGGTACAGCGGCCCCGTACATTCCATTATTCGCAGGCGGCTGATGGCCTCAGGCAAATCCTTTGGGGAATGTTTCAGAAAATAGTGATTGCCGATAATTGTGCCGAATACGCAAATAAAATTTTTGACAATTACCAGCAACATAATGGCATAACACTGTTTATCGGGGCTGTATTGTTCGCTTTCCAGATTTACGGTGATTTTTCAGGGTACTCTTCAATAGCCATTGGCGTATCCAGGTTGTTTGGCATTGAGCTGCTCCAAAATTTTTCGTTTCCTTATTTTTCGCGTGACATTGCCGAGTTCTGGCGCAGGTGGCATATTTCGCTTTCATCGTGGTTCAGGGATTACCTCTACGTTCCGTTGGGTGGCAATAAGGGGGGGCTGTTGAAAAAAATCCGCAATACATTTATCATATTCCTGGTTAGCGGTTTTTGGCATGGAGCCAATTGGACGTTTATTGCCTGGGGCGCCCTTAACGCCATATACTTTCTGCCGCTTTTAATTGCCGGGAAAAACCGCAGGAACCTTGAAATTGTTCCGCATTTTAGCATTGCAAACCTCTTAAAAATTGGTTTTACGTTTTGCCTGGTTTGTTTTGCCTGGATTTTTTTCAGGTCTGAGAACATAACAGAGGCCTTTGATTATTTCCGCATCATGTTTACATCGCCCAGTTTACATTTTCCCTCGTTCATTTCAATTTATATTTTTTTGATGCTGGTTGTGTTTGTTCTTGTAGAGTGGGCAGGCCGGAGCGGGAGATACGCCCTTGAAAACATTAAATATGTAAAAAATACGCCTGCCAGGTGGGCCATTTACTATACAATTGTAGCGAGTATCGTATTTTTTAATGGTACTAAACAGGAATTTATATACTTCCAGTTCTGATGAAAAGGTTTTTAAAGAAAATAACGCTTTTTATTTTGCCGCTTTTTGTATGCGCGGTTGTACTGGAAATTATGCTTCGGCAAATCCCGAATGATTATAGCCTGAAAAAAGAATTTATTTCAACTCATCCGGAAAAAATTGATGTATTGGTTTTGGGAAGTTCGCACGCATTACGGGGCGTAAACCCATCCCATTTTGATTTAAAATGTTTTAATGCCAGTTATGTTTCCCAAACCCTTGATATGGATTGGTGCATATTGGATAAATTCGGACCACAGCTCATAAAAGCAAGGTATATAGTGCTTTCGGTTTCATATTTCACTTTTTTTACCCGCTTAAAGTCAAGCGAGGAATCCTGGAGGGCTAAAAATTACACGATTTATTATGGTATCAGTGACGGTTTTAATATCAAAAACAGTTCAGAAGTCTTGTCTTCGCCAACCAACGTTTCAATTGATAAATTTGCTGACTATTATATACGCAAAAAAAGCATAGTTACCTGCGACAGCCTGGGCTTTGCACCGCGTAAAAACCGCACAACTAAAAACTTTGCCCGGCTTGGTTTAAAAACCGCCAAAAGGCATACCAAGTCTGGTGAGCTTTTTTTTGAAAACCTGCGTTATCTTGAACACATCGTTCAATTTTGCAGGCGAACAGGAAAACAACTGGTTTTATTTATGCCTCCCGGCCATATCAGTTACCGCAAACATTTGAAGAAATCCCAGTTAAAAAAAACAATTTTCACCGCTGACAGCCTTACGGCAGTGCATAAACATGTGCGTTTTCTGAACTATTTGGCATCTCCCGTTTTTGATGACGGTGATTTTTATGACCCTGACCATCTTAACAATGCAGGAGCGCTTAAGCTCTCGAATTTGTTAAACAAGGAGCTGATGGCCGATATGAAAACACACAGCATAACATTGAACAAACCGGTTAGCCGGTAACTGAACGTATGAAAATAGGAATAATGCAACCGTATTTTTTTCCTTATGTAGGCTACTTTAGCCTCATACGGGCAACCGATTTTTGGGTTGTTTTTGACGAGGTGCAATTTATACGTCACGGGTGGATTGAACGCAACCGGGTATTGAATTCGGCTGATGGCTGGCAATACATTAAAGTGCCTCTTGTAAAGGCTTCAAGGGATACAACAATAAAAGACACAAAAATAAGGGTTGATGAAAATTGGCAGCAAACCATTTTGGCCCAGTTAACATGTTATAAAAGAAAAGCCCCTTATTATTCGCAGGTAATTGAATTGCTTAACCACATTTTTGCTATAAACCATCCTGACATTACTTCGCTTAATGTAGCGGCCATACAAGGCGTGTGCGCTTACCTTGATATTCCTTTCAGGCATGAAGTTTATTCAAAGTCGGGAGTAAATGTTGCCGGCCAGGTCACAGCACCAGGCGAATGGGCGCTCTACATTGCAAAACATTATGGCGCTGCCACCTATATAAACCCTTACGGAGGCGAAGAAATATTTGACAAGCAGAAATACAGGGATCACGGTATAGAAATTAAATTCCTGAAAAACAACCTTGTTCCCTATAATCAGCCAAGAACACCGTTTGAACCCGGCCTTTCAATTGTTGACGTATTAATGTTTAATAGCGCAAAAGAAACTGTAAATTTGATAGATAATTACCAATTCATATAAACAAGATGAAAGATTACATTCACAAGGAATTTCCCAAGACGTGTGACCCGAATGATTTTTTTGGCCAGGTAAAAAGGACTGTCAACGGCAAACCGGTATCGCAGGAACAAATAAACATGATTGTTGACGCAATTGTAAAAGGCCTTGATTTTAAAAAGGAAGATGTGCTGTTTGACCTTGGGTGTGGTAATGGTGCTCTTTCGGTGCTAATGTTCAGCCTTGTCCGGAATTATCACGGTATTGATTTTTCAGAGTACCTGATTGAAATAGCGAAAAAAAACTTTGAAAAACCGGGCTTCACATTTGAATGTGCCGAAGCCAACGCGTATCTGTCATCCGTTGAATCAAACACACGGTATACCAAAGCGCTTTGTTATGGAGTGTTTTCCTATTTTGAGCGCAATGTGGCGCATGCCGTATTAAAAAACATATGCGAAAAATTTCCCAATATCGGGCGGTTTTATATCGGAAACATACCTGATAAGGAACGAGCCGGCAATTTTTTTTATAAGGACATTGATTACTCAAAACTCATTCATGATACCCAAAGCGCAATTGGGATATGGTGGTCAAAAGACGAATTTAAAAAATTAGCCGGTGAAACCGGTTGGAAAATTGATTTCTACCATATGCCCGAAAGCTTTTATTCGGCACACTATCGCTTTGATGTTATTTTAACCAAAAAAGGCAGTTGATAATGAATGTGAGAAGCCTTGCAATTTTTGGCGGTCCTCCCGTTTTTGATAAACCCCGGTCTACTTCCAATCTTATAAAGCCTGATAAAGATACGTTTTTACGTTATCTTAAACACGATTATGAGGCCGGTAATTTGTCCGATAACCATTCGCTTATTGGCGAGTTGGAAAAACGCCTGGCCATGCTACATGGTGCCAAATATTGTGTTGCTGTTTGCAATGGTCTTTGGGGGCTTGTGCTTACCATTAAC
>DASPJQ010000633.1:0-4854 GCA_035628535.1 Flavobacteriales bacterium
AGTGTTGGGATGAAAAAAATAGTGTTATTTCTTTTTTTGGCTGTGTGCAGTGCGCGTGTTTTTGCACAGCCATCGGAATTTTCGAAAGACTCGGTAAAATTTCAAAAGCAGGTTGCCGAATATTTGGGAACCGAAGACAAAACGGTAGCAAAAGAATTCAGGGAAAAATTCAGTCCTATATGGAATAAATATACACCCAACCAGCAGGAAGCCATTGTAAATATTGCCAATGGAATGCTGGCCCGGGGTACGCGCCCGTTTCCCGAATTTTATGATTTCCTGCAATCGGTATACGGTTTCAAAGTCACTAACCAGCCCGAGTCAAGTTTCAAGGTTTGGATTGAAATGGTTGACAAACTCATTGCTGCAAAAGACCGCAAACAATTACCCGAGTTCCTGAAAATGTCGGGTGGACTGTTTACCCAGGGTATAATTTTTGAAACAAACGCCATTAAGTGGCGGTGCCGCTCAAAAAACTACCAGTTTGAATATGACAGGCAGCCAAAAATTGTTTTCAAATCGCTTGACCTGGTATGCTATGCCAAGGGCGATAGTTCAACCATATACAATACATCAGGCGTATATTCACCTGTATCAACTTCATGGGAAGGTAAAGGCGGCAAGGTAACCTGGTCGCGTGCAGGCCTTGATACCAGCCAAACTTACTGCACCCTTAAGCGTTACAAAGCCATGTTTAAAACACCCGGGTTTGATGCCGACTCGGTATTGTTTTATACGCCTTATTTCAAAAAACCGTTATTGGGTGAATTGACCGAAAAAGTAGCGGGTATCAGTAAAACAGTAGGTATTCGGTACCCGCAATTCAGTTCTTATTCAAAACGCCTGTTCATTAAGGATTTTTATCCGCCCAACAACAATATAACCATTGATTACGAAGGCGGATTTACCATGCAGGGGGCCGATGTGGTGGGTTCAGGAACTTCACAACAACTGGCAAAAGTTATTTTCAACCGCAACACCAAAAAATTCCTGCAGGTTGGCGCAACCAACTTAATTCTGAACAGCGAGGATTTGACAACTGACCGTGGCCACGTGGCTTTTTATATTGAAAACGACTCCGTGTACCATCCGGGGATTAATTTCAAATACGTTAAGAAAGAAAATAAAGTAAGTGTGCTGCGGGTTGGACAGGGCATTGTTATGAGCCCTTTTTACGACAGTTATCACCAGCTTGAAATTTCATCGGAGGCCCTTTATTGGAAATTAGACGAACCGCTTATTGAATTCACTTCGGCAACGGGCGGTTCAAAAACCGATGCCCAACTGGCTTCGTACAATTATTTTATCCCATCGCTGTATGATAATATACAAGGGCTGTCAAGCAAAAATCCCCTCTTCTATATTTCAGACCTGGTGATCCGAAAGGACACCATGATTTTGCCGTTAAACGACCTGGCTTCACACATGGGACGTATAACAGATGAAATTATACCGCTTATGTACGAGTTGACCACCATGGGGCTTGTGTTTTATGACAATGAAACCGGTTTGGTTACAGTAAAACCCAAATTGAAAGAGTTTGCCGATGCGCGCGCAAAAAAAAGGGATTATGACCCCATCATTTTCCGGTCTGACATGAAAGGCCCTGACGTATCAACCGGTTTTCAGGATTTGGAGCGCCAGCGGCTGGAATTAATTGCCGAAATGAAAAGGCAAAAAGCAGCCGGACATGACATATCAAAACTCCAGGCCGACACGGCAGACATTCACAAACAAAAAGATGAACTGGTGGCTGCATTGAAACGCAAGGGAACCAGCAATGCCACGCTTAACCTGGCCAATCTTGATCTGAACATTCGCGGTGTAGTGTCGGTCACCTTAAGCGACTCACAGTACGTTAAAGCATACCCGTCCAACCAGGAATTCATTGTAAAAAAGAACCGCGATTTTATATTTTCAGGTGTGGTTGTAGCCGGCAGCACCGAATTTTTCAGTAAAAACATTTCGTACGAATATGCCGAGCATAAAATAAATATACCCCAGGCTGACAGCATGCGCCTGCGCGTTTTCCCGTTCGGGGCAAAACCGTTTTCAACAAGGCAGGTACGCGTCACTTCGGTATTGCGCAATGTCAGGGGTACCATTAACATTGACGGTAAAGACAATAAAGCGGGAAATAAACGTGGCAATGCCGCTTATCCAACCTTTGATTGTGTAAAGGAATCGTATGTTTATTACAACAAAAAATCCATTTACAGCGGTGTGTATGACAGCAGCAAATTCTTTTTTAAGGTCGCCCCGTTTAAAATGGACTCGCTTGATAATTTCAAAATAACAGGAGTGAATTTTGCCGGTGATTTCTATTCGGCCGGCATTTTGCCTCCTATAAAAGAATCGTTAAAGGTGCAAAAGGACTATTCACTCGGTTTTGTGCGTAAAGCCCCACCAGAAGGGTTCAGCCTGTATGGTGACAAAGCCAAGTTCAACAATGATATTCGCCTGAGCGATAAAGGCCTGCAGGCCGATGGTGAATTGAATTACCTTACAACATTTGCCGAATCAAAAGACTTTGTGCTGTTTCCTGACAGTATAACCGGTATTGCTCAAAAATACGAAAACAGGGAGCAAATGGGCAAAAAAGCTGGCGAGCTTAATGTGCCGAAAGTGACCGGTAAAGACGTGTATGTTTGTTTTGTACCAAAACAAAAAGTGTTTTACGCAAGCACGGTTGATGCCAGCATGAAAGCCTTTAACGACCAGGCCGACTACCGCGGTAAAATGATTTTACGTCCCGAAGGCATGGTTGCCCGTGGAAAATTCTTTTTCCAGAATGCCGAGTTAAAAGGAAAAACAATGAAACTTAAATCGCGAACCATTGACTCCGATACGGCACAGTTCAAGCTGAAAAGTTATGATGATAAAAATGCAGTGGCCCTTAAAACCGATAACGTGAATGCGCACATTGACTTTGACCAGCGCAACGGTGAGTTCAAATCAAACGGTTCCGAATCGTTTGTTGAATTTCCCGAGAACCAATATGTATGTTACATGGACCGTTTCAAATGGTTTATGGACAATGAAGACATACAACTGGAAAGCGACAAAAAAGGAACAACCGACATTAATATTGAGAGTGATTTAGACCTGTCAGGTTCCAATTTCTATTCAACCCACAAAGACCAGGACTCGCTCAATTTCATGGCCCCTAAAGCACGGTATGACATTCGTAAAAAAATCATTAAGTGCGAAAAAGTTGAATATGTAACGGTGGCCGATGCGCGCATTTTCCCTGACAGCAACAAAGTCACCATTCGCAGAAATGCCGACATAGATGAACTTAGCAACGCCAAAATTGTGGCTAACTACATTACAAAATACCACAGTATTTTTAATGCGAAAGTGAAAATACTTGCCAAGCGCAAATACAAAGCTTCGGGCGATTATAATTACATAGACGAAAATAATTTTGCGCAAAAAATCCATTTTGCCAATATAGCACCTGACAGTACGTTCCAGACTTTTGCCAAAGGCGAGGTGGACGAAAAAGAAAAATTTGCCCTGAGGCCTAATTTTGAATACAAAGGCAAAGTAGTATTAAAAGCGGCCGACATAGGTTTGAACTTTGACGGTTATACCCGTATTGCACACAGTTGCAAACAAATTCCACGAAACTGGTTTAATTTCAAGGCCGTTATTGATCCAAAAGACATCATTATACCCATTAGCAAAGAATTGTTTACTGACAGCAAAAAGCCTTTAGGATCAGGTATTTACATAGGACTGGATACAACGCCTGTGGCGCCATACGGGGCTTTCCTGTCTGAAAAAATGATGGCCAAAGACAATGAAATTATGGGGGCCAATGGCTACCTGGTTTTTGATAAAAACAGCCAGGAGTACCGTGTAGGTTCGCTCGACAAGCTTAAGGAGCTTTCATTACCAGGAAATTACATCTCATTGCAGAAAGAAAAATGCGGGATGTTTGCTGACGGTAGTTTTGAATTCCTCTCGGAACCCAGCGTTTTTAAAGTTAAAACCGTTGGATCAATGACGGGTAAACCCAGCGAATCGGAAATGCGGGTGAGCATGCTTTTTGATTTCCCCATGAACGATAACGTAATGGAAAAATGGGCCACCAAAATAAATGATTGGGACAACCCTGCACCCGAAACGGTTGATCCTGATAACACTCCCTATTTCAAGGCGGTACGTGAAATACTGGGACTTGAAAAAGCTGAAAAAGTGAAGTCTGACATTTTACTTGATGGCAAGTTGAAAAAGGGATATGATGAAATTATCAAATCGCTTTTCCTGGCCGATGTTACCCTGAAATGGAACCCCTATGAAGAGTCCTACGTATCAACCTGCAAAATAGGGGTAGGCAATATTTTTAAAACAGCCGTTTTCAAATACGTTAAGGGGGTGGTTGAAGTTAAAAAAACAAAAAAGGAAGACGTCATTAGCGTATATTTGCACCTGAGCGATTCTGAATACATGTGTTTTGTTTACAAAAGCAAAAGTGGCATTGGAGAAATTGTATTTGGAAATCCCGATTTGAATAAACCCACAGAGGAAGCTAAGGCTGACAAGCTTAAAGTAAAGGGTGAAAAGGGTGAAAAAGATTACGAATACCGCATTATGGGTGGAAAAACCTCCCTCATGCGTTTAAGGGGCTTGATGGTTGGCCCTGGTTGTGAGTAAAATTAGGGAAATATGATTATAAACGATTATTCTCTTTATAACATCATTTTTGTACTGATTGCCTATTTGCTGGGTAGTATTCCTACAGCCTATTGGGTGGGAAACCGCTATTATAAAATTGATATTCGCGAGCATGGCAGCAAAAACGCAGGCGCCACCAATACCTTTCGGGTACTGGGAAAAAAAGCTGGT
>DASPJQ010000634.1:0-1115 GCA_035628535.1 Flavobacteriales bacterium
TGATCCCATACCGCAACGGAGATAAGTTTGGTTTGGCTAACGAAAAAGGACAATTGGTTGTACCTGACAGGCATGATGAAATTGAATACCTGAAGCCAGGCTATTTTCAGTATCTCAATAAAACCATTCGTAAAGACAGCAGCAGGGGTTATAGAGAATGGGAGGTAAAGACCTATGGTTTATACAAAAGCAATAAACTGCTGATTGCCGATGTTCCGTTTGAACGTTTTTTTGTAGGCAAACATTTTATTGTAGGGTCACAGAATCCGTATCGTCCGGAAAAATGTATGCTATACAATCTTGCCGGTAAGCCTGTATTATCATCCATTGCCGGTGCGCTTTATTTTGATGATGGAAGAGACTTGGGTGAGTTGGGTAATCTTGATCCGAACGTTACACTGGTTTCTATTTTCGAAAGACATGACAGAAGCAATACCGTAAGCATTGCGGTGTACGATCATAAAAAACAAGCAATAGCCTACTGGTTGGTTAAGGATGCACAGAATTTTAAAGCTGATGAAAGGATGTTTGGCGCCACTCATGCAGGCTTCAGTTACCATGATGAAAAAGGTTATCACCAAAAGATCATCCGTTATAAAAATGGCCGCTTTGAAGTATTAGACCGCAATAAGATATCTGCAAAGACAATGGACTCTTTAAACAAGGCCCGTTCGAATAGGGCAGATAAGTGGCCTGGTGATATTATTGGTGAGACGGACTTTGAAATGCCACCTGTAGTTGAAGAAGGCGGACCTGGTTATTCAAACATAAAAACCGATGACAATTCATTTTATCAATTGTATAAAGACTCATTGTTTTTTATAAAGACGGGTACAAGAAAACATATTGAGAAGCCTGTAGGTTCGTCGTTTGTTTTTCTTACAGGAAATGCCACCTACCAACAGTTACCGATCATTGTCAAGCAAAACGGCAAGTATGGTATTACGCTATCCAATGAGTCATTACAGTTTCCGTACGATTCACTGCTTTATTTTGGTATGCACTTTATTGCGGGTAAAAAAACAACCGGCGGATATAAGTTTGGGATACTGGACCGCTTTGGTAAAGAGACCGTTCCTTTTGAATATGATTCCATCATTGGAGATGCCTGGGAA
>DASPJQ010000635.1:0-2845 GCA_035628535.1 Flavobacteriales bacterium
ACCTTACTTCGGGTTTAAATTACAGCGAATGGGGCGAACGCATTGGTTACGATGCGGTGCTACATAAAGCAGAAGCCGTTGTTACAACAATTGACACAGCAACTGGCGACACAACGAGTACTGTAATTGATGACTATATATCGGACCCAAGTTTCCCGGCTGGCTATAAGAATAAATACCGGTACGTTGGAATTCCTTTGTTGATTGGTTATAAAATTGAGATCAGCGATAATTTTACCATTACGCCCAACATGGGGGGCAGCGTAGGTATGCTTGTATCAAACAAAAAAGGCCGATATGTGAGCCGTTATCTTTACGGCACCGTATATGAACCGGCAAACAAAATACTTTTTAATGGAATAGGCTCTGTTGATTTGCTCTGGAAACGAAAAAATTTCAGTTTAATGCTTTCACCGTTTTACCGATACAACCTTAACCTTCTTTTAGGCCGCAAACCCAACGGCTACAGTTCAGGAGGTACACAAACGCAAAACCGTTACTACTCCTTCGGCCTTAATTTCGGGATATCATTTGACCTGGGGCATTAATTAAAAACCTGGCGCTAAATAACGCTTTATGAAAAAAGCTGTTTCATTCATTTGTTGCATTGCAGGCGTAATTATGTATTCCTGCAAAAAAGATAAAGCGGTTCCCGAAACAAGTCGTGGGGTTGACATCAATGCGTTTTACGAATGCAATACCGCACAACAATTGGATACGGCAGAAATGGCGAACAAACTGCTTGGGAAATGGAAATTGATTTTAAGCGCCTGCGGTGAATGCAATGACCCGGGGTGGTACGAGCCTGTTAAAACCGTGTTTGTGACCTTTACATCACCAAACGAATTTTCGGTTGAAGAGAATTCAACCGTAATTTCATCGGGCCACTGGAACCTTTGCATGATTGACACAAACAAATGGGTGCTTTGTTCAAGCAGTTCGTTGAATTACATAGCTGGCTATATTTTGTTTTGTGACAACCGGGTTTTGTTCTACAATTCATACATTGACGGAATAGATAACCTGTTTGAGAAATTGAATTAGCATCAAAACGCACTATTCATTTTAAAACAATGATTACCAAGGCCTAATTTCATTTTTTATTCAAACCTCCTCAAGCTTACAGTGATTTGATTTCCAATTAATTAATGTTTCTCACAATATTTGATTATGGGCTGCGTTATACCTGCATGCAAACCCAAAATTATACCTGCTTATGGTTAAAACCTCTACTCAAACTACAGTTGAATCAAACGCTGCAATTACCAAACATCAAAACGTAAAACCTTCAAAGGCCGTTATCAGTTTTCTGGTAAACTATTCAAAAGCGCTTGAAATTAAAAAATTGAAATCATCGCCCGAAATGGCGGTTTTCAAGAATTAGGAAAAATCCCGGCACGCATTGGCCGGGATTTTTTTTGCTTCCACATTTCATATCTTTCAAAAAGCATAACCGCCAGCCATCGTTATTCCAATGCTGAGTGTTTCAGGGTTTAACAACTATGCCTGGTATCAATAAAAAAGCCCTGGCATTGCTACCAGGGCTTATAATTTACGTGTTCAGCGTGTTTATTCTTCGGTATTCACCTCTTCGCCTTTTTCTGCGGCTACAAGGTTTTCATATTCCTCGGTTGATCCTACAATAATTTTCTGGTACTCACGCATACCGGTTCCTGAAGGTATCAGGTGACCAACAATTACGTTTTCCTTCAAGCCAAGCAGGAAATCCTGCTTACCGTTCACAGCTGCTTCATTCAGTACTTTGGTTGTTTCCTGAAACGATGCTGCCGATATAAAGCTGTCAGTTTGCAACGATGCACGGGTAATACCTTGTAACATTGGAATGGATGTTGCGGCAACGGCATCGCGCGCTTCAACAAGTTTCTTGTCGTTGCGCTTCAGGCGTGAATTCTCATCGCGCAATTTACGTGCTGTAATGATCTGGCCTGGTTTCAACGTAGTTGAATCACCCGCGTCCACAACCACTTTTTTACCGTAAATGGCATCGTTTTCTTCCATGAAGTCAGCTTTGTTCACACCGCTGCGCTCAAGGAAACGGGTATCGCCCGGATCCTGCAATTCAACTTTACGCATCATTTGACGAACTATCACTTCGAAATGCTTATCGTTGATTTTTACACCTTGTAAACGGTAAACCTCCTGTACTTCATTCACCAAATACTCCTGCACTTTGGTAGGACCTTCAATGGCCAATATATCGCTTGGAGAAATGGCTCCGTCACTCAAACTTGCACCGGCACGCACGAAGTCGTTTTCCTGTACAAGAATGTGTTTTGACAAATTCACGAGGTATGTACGTTTTTCACCGCTGCGGCTTTCAATAATAATCTCACGGTTACCACGCTTGATTTTACCGAATGAAACAATACCATCAATCTCAGCCACAACAGCAGGGTTTGATGGGTTACGCGCTTCAAACAACTCGGTAACGCGTGGAAGACCACCTGTAATGTCACCGGTTTTACCGGTCAAACGAGGGATCTTTACAAGAATATCACCGGCCTCAATTTTCTGACCCAGGTTAACCATAATGTGTGCGCCAACCGGTAAGTTGTACATACGCAATTCATCTTTGGTCTTTAAATCAAGAACTTTTATAGCAGGATTCTTTTTCTTATCACGGCTCTCAACAATCACCTTTTCAACAAAGCCTGTTTGCTCATCCACCTCTTCACGATAAGTTACACCTTCTTCAATGTTTTCAAAGTCAAGTGTACCGGCCGTTTCTGAAAGTATTACCGCGTTATACGGGTCCCACTTACAAATTACTTTTCCTTTTTCAACCGTATCGCCTGTTTTATAGAACAAGGTTGAACCATAAGGA
>DASPJQ010000636.1:0-1489 GCA_035628535.1 Flavobacteriales bacterium
CACAGGATGTTTTTACCAGTCTTTACCGCATCAGGAACAAACCTTTTTCACGTTTTGTAAATTTCTGGACCAAAAGCCTGCCGCTTGAAGCATGGCGCCTGCGTAAAGACATGCTTGTTGCCCTGTTGATTTTTCTTGCCAGTTGTTTTATAGGCGTAATTTCAACCGCCAATGACATTGAATATGCTAAAGTTATTTTGGGAAGCGATTATGTAGAAATGACCGATAAGCACATCAATGATTGGCTGATTGAACAGGAAAACATCAAAGCAAGCGCCAAACCCGGTTCTCCTGAATACGAAGCCATCAAAAACGGTGGATTTACCGGCAGCCCGCTAAAGGTATACGAAAGTCATGCTGCATGGCCTATGTTTTCATACATTTTCTTCAATAATATTAAAGTTGCTTTTTACATGTTTGTGCTTGGTCTGACCCTTGGCATAGGCACCTTGTTCATGACCATGCAAAACGGCATCATGCTGGGAACGTTCCAATCTTATTTTTACTACAAGGGACTTATACTGGGCAAAAACCTTCTTTATGCTTCGTTTCTTACCATTTGGATACACGGTGCGTTTGAAATATCAGCCATTGTTATTGCAGGCGCCTGCGGGTTTGCCCTTGCACGATCACTTATGTTCCCGGGTACCATGACGCGGCTCCAGTCGCTGCAGGCCGGTGCCAAACGCGGATTAAAAGTATTTATCGGCCTGGCTGTATTCATTTTTTTCGCAGCTATACTTGAAAGCTGGGTAACCCGCCAGTATAACATGCCCGAATGGGAAAAATTGCTTATCATACTTGGTTCATTTATTGTTATTGTTGCGGTTTTTGTATTTATCCCATTCATGGTGGCGCGCAAATACAAAAACGAGGTTGAAGTGGAGGACAACCCTACGTATGTGCCCGAAGTAAACTTCAATCTTTATACCATACGCAACACGGCCGACATGATGACCGACACATTCAGGTTGTACCGCAGGCACTACGCCACTACATTTAGCGTACTCTACAAAGTAATATTGCCCTTGTCTTTTATTTTCTTGTATTTCAATTATACACTTGAAAATGTAAATTATTACAACGATGAAAATCCCTGGTACATTAACGTGTGCATGGTTTTCGGATCGGACCCGTATCATTGGATTTTGCCAACTATTTATTGGCCCTGCATTACCGGTGTTTTCCTGGCCCATATATTTTACCATGTTCAAAAAAAGGAGGATCCCGATTTCAACATTAAAAATTATTGGTCGTTTATGTTGGTACGCAGTATTGAACTGGCCGTTTTATTTGCTCCCATCAGTTTAATTTATCAATATACGCATCCTGCCTTAATGATACTTGTCATGTTCCTTTTCCCTATTTACCTGCCCGCCTTGTTTGCTGTTGCCCACGGCCAGGGAAATTTCCTTCAACGTGTGGGGCACGGCATGAGCACCGGTGCAAGCGGTTATGGAAACGGCATTGCAATTTATTTCTTCATTAT
>DASPJQ010000637.1:0-1222 GCA_035628535.1 Flavobacteriales bacterium
CCATCCAAAAATAAGGGACAACGGTATCCACAACCACCATGGGCAAAAAAACGGCTTCCGGCGTTCCAAGCGCCTCTTTGGTGGCAATCATATTGGCAGAGCCTCCGGTCCATGAACCCGCTAAAGCCCCAAACCCGGACCAAAAATGGCTGCCAATAAAAGGTTTAAACACCCAAAACGCAAAAACCATACCGATACCCACCCCCAAACCTCCGGATAAAAACATCAGCAGCGCGGGTGTGCCTAAACGTAAAATGGCTTTGATATCAACCGTCAAAAGCAACAAAAACAAACTCATGGGCAACAATTGGGAAATTTGGCTGTACACCGGGCTTCGCGGGTCTATAAACCCAGCCGTTGAGGCCATCATCGGTAAGAAATAAATCCAAAAAACCGAAGGAATAAAATTAAACCATCGCTTGAACCGCGGATGTGAAGATAACCACAGAATGGCCGACACAATCGCCAGCAACACACCGATGATGATAAACGGATGCTTGATCATAAATAAAGATTAAAAATGCTGATCTCGGCCTGGGCGGAAAAACGCAAAGGCACAATCGTAGTCCCTATGCCGCGGGAAACGTACAACGGCCCGGCCGGGTGCGGATACCACCCTTTCACATATCCACCGCTGCCCACCGGAAGAATGGGAACAAAACCAAACAGGCTGATCTGGCCCCCGTGCGTATGGCCGGACAAAATCAAATCTGCCTTTTTGGCGGGAGCAATGGCCTGACGGATCATGTCCACATAGCCAGGGCAATGTGAAAGCACAATATGAAAATCATTGGGCTGGTAAGCGCTCAATGCCTTTTGGATGTCGGGATCACCGCTGATAAAATCATCCACCCCGCTGATCAGGATCCGTTTCTCTCCGACGGAATAAATCTTGGCGTCATTTACGATCAGATCGATGCCAAAACGCTCATATAAATCCCTCATTTCCCCCGTCTCCACTTTTCCCCAATGCTCCCAATTGCCCAAAATGGCGGCTTTTGCGGACTGAGGGTCAAAGTTTTCGAGAAATTCCTCCAAAAGAGATAAATTTTTCCTGCGGTCAATCATGTCTCCGGTAAAAAAAATGAAATCAGGCCGGATGGCATTGATGCGGCGGATAAACTCCCGGTGAAAGGGCATGAGCGCATTCAAATGCAAATCTGTGATCTGCACACACTTGACCGCTGCCGCACCGGGAAAATGACGGCGCGTGTCATGTTCG
>DASPJQ010000638.1:0-6433 GCA_035628535.1 Flavobacteriales bacterium
GAATTCGTTGGTTAATTGCTGGATTTGCAGTTCGTGTGACAAACGCGTATTGATGGGCACCACTTTGTACCGGATGTCGGTATCATAATTCTTGAAATTTTTACTGATAAGCCGTTTCATGATGTCGCAGATTTCGGCCAACACGTGTTCGGCAATTTTCACCGGTATTTCATTCATTTGTATAAGCAATGAATTGGCGTTCATGAACGAAATTAAATCCGATGAACGCAGGTTGCGCCTTACAATTTCAACAAGGTCTTTCAAAAGCGCCCGTTGCGAAGAGGAACCGATCATGGAATACAGCTCACCGGCATTTTTCAGGTAAATGCAGGCCAGATTGGAATTATAGTCATTTTGTTTGAGGCGTTCAACTTCATATTTAACCATGGTGCGGAACGTGTCAATTTTAACCGTACCGATGAATTCCTCAATGTCTTTGGCGGTTGATACATAACCTGTGGTTGCCGCGGTTTCGCCTTTTTTTGTAAGGCGGTAATTTTTGATTTCCTTCCCGACCAGTTTTTCAATTTCATTGTCGTTATGGCAGACCACGCATTTGGCTTTCACATTAATGTCCTGGAATTTTCCGTTGCAGTTTTTACAGGTATAAATAATGGAGGGCTTGTCATAATCAACACCAATGTGCTTGAGGTTTTTATTGCATTTGGGACAATGCAATTGTGAATCCAGTTCATTTTTAAAATCGCTGATGGGGCCAATGAACGCGCACGGGTAATGGTGCACAAGGTCTTCGCTTGAACAGTTGGTTGAATTGCAGGTTGGGCAAACTTCGCGGTACATAAGGTACCCGCTGTTGCATTGGTTGCACTGGTAAATGCGGTCAACGTAATCAGCCTGAACAATGCCTTCCGATTCCATGATGTTTAAAATATCAAGTACCTGCCACTCGTCACGTATGTGGAAATTTACCGACAGCTCGGGGAATGTGTACCCGATGGACGATCCCACATACATGGTAGCGGGCATTTCCATTTTTTGGCGGGTGTATAAAAGGTTAAGGCATTTATCAATCATTTGCGCCTCAAACGAAATGGATGTTGTATAGGTGAGGTCGCCAATGCGCAAGTAAATTTTTTCAATTACAGGAATTAAAAAATTGGTTTGGTCCAGTGAAAAAATCACCCCATCAGTCAGGTTATGGATAAGGGCATCGCGGTTATCGGAACCCTTGTACAGGAAAACGGGTTTCAGGTAACATTCAGGATTCAAATGGCTGCGTATTTTGCGCACCAGGTTAAGTGTATGGGATTGATCGCCCGCTTCAATAATAATGGCATCGTAAACAATGGCTTTTTCCAGTTCCAGCGGTTTGCCGTGCAGGCAAACGTACAGGTTGAAATTACCCGCTCTTAAAAGGAAATCGTCTTCAAGCGCTACTTTATCTTCGGTGGATTCCATTTTAAAATTTGTATTTATAAATTTTTACACTCATGCGGTAAAAGGTCCTCCATTTTTTGAGCTCCTCGTTATTTACCGGCACCACATCGGCCAGTAATGTTCGCGTTATGGGCTCGTATTTTTTCTGGAACTCTTCAGGTATTGCATTGGTAGCATAATAAAATCGCTGTATTTTTCCAAGGCTTATGCTTCCGTCAGGGAACTGCACCTGCACCTGGTCGCCAATTTGCACATTGCCTATGTCACTCTGGTCAAAAAACCCTTTTACGTATATGTGTTCGGGTTTGTGAATGCTCATAATGATTTCCGATTTCAATGCCACTTCCATGCTCTGGAAATTGATTTTGGTTACCGTACCGTCAATGGGCGACAAATAATAATGGCTTAAATCGTTCTCGTTACCATTTACAAAGCCGCCACCACGCATGTTTTTTTTATCAAGTGATTTAACGGTGGTCACATTTTTATTGCCAGCCGGTTTTTGCATACCGTTAAGCGAATTGATGAAGGCGGCCGCCTCGGCACTTTCCGATTTAAGGCGTTGTATTTCGTATTCGGTTTCCTGTATGCCGGCATCAAGGTCGTCAAGCTTTGAACGCGGTGTAAGGTCCAGGATCACTTGTTCCCTTATGCGTTTTTGCTGCGCCTTGTACATGCTTAGCAGCTTTTCATTTTCGGCAATGCGTATTTTGTTTGATGAAATGGTTTTTTTCAGGTTGTAAATTTCCTTGATTTTCCAATCGTCATTCCCGCCAGCACCCTGTGACATACTAATGCTTAACGGGTTTGAGGTACTCAACGCGTTTCCGCCCGAACCACCACCTGCATTATCGTCATCGTTGATGTAACGGAAAGGGTATCGCCTGCCTGCACCGAATCGCCTTCAGCCACATAAAACTCCAGTAGCTGGCAATCGTCAACGTTGCGTATGTTGCGTTTTTCAAAAAGAATATGGCCGGTGGCATTTACATACAGGAAACGGTTGATGAGGTAACGCCCGCCAAAAAACAAAATGATAATTAACAGTATCATATAAATAATACGGTCCCAGTTGATGTGCTTTTTGGCCTTGGGATCATCGTCCCAAATGCGCAAAGCCGAATCGGATCGTTTGAAATTGATAGTCTTCATTCTTTTTCCACTGCTCTTTCATCCCAGGCAATGATGCGGGTTAAATCGTGTATGTAAAAATTGGTTATTCCGGTGAGTTGTGAAAGTTCACTGATTTTTTCTTCCAGGGCCGCACGGTTCGGGAAATCGTTCGTGCGCAGGGCAATTGACAACTTGCTTTTGTTTTCATATGACGCCACTTTATCGCGTATGTATGTTGACTTTACGTTTTCATACGCCATGAAACACACGTTATCGCATATTTCTATCATTTCAGCAACTGCTTTTTGGTCATAATGCAGGGGAATGTCAATGTGAAGTTTCAAATATTTTTCTTTACAGTATTCCTTTGTTTTTTTAAGCACCGTAATGTAATTTGACAGGTAATTGGCTTTTTTCGCATCCCAGTCGCTGAACGTGTGCGGCTCATAGTCTATGTGCACAGCCGTGAGGTCGTTTATGTCAATTACATCGTTCACATACGCTTCAATTTTTTTGGTTACAAAATTGTTATCGCCAATGAGGAGTTCAATTTCAACTCCTGCTTTTTTAAGCGAGCGCACCGTATGCCGGATTTTTGGCGCCAGGCTTTTATCATTGCCTTGTGAAACGGCAAACGACTTTATGTCGTGAAATTTCACATACTCGGCCAGGAAAGCCGTGTCATAGGTTGTAAAGGCCGAACTCCATGCGTACACCGACCGTTTAATGGGATTCACATATTCAATTTTATCGGGGAGTATAAATGCATGAAAAGCGTTTGACTGACCCAAATTATTTTTGCGCGCATACATGCGCAGGAGTTTTAAATACATGTTTTGTTTGAGCTCCACCAGTTCAATGTCAATCGCCAGGATATCGTCCTGCAACGAAATAACTTTATACGGGTTGAAACTTACGGGATCAATGCTTTTGCGGGCGTTTTCCTTGCGCAAAAGCTCATTGAACACCAGTTTTTTCTGGTAAAATACCACGTATTGTTTCAGTTTATAGCGGTACTCGTAGGCATCGTCCAGCATGTTCTCCTGTTGCAAATCGGTTTCGCTGGTCAATGCCGCATATTCATTCAATGATTTTTGCGCAATGTACTGCTGACGGAGTTTGTTGCTGAAATTAATGGGGATGGAAAGGTTTACCCCTGCTGACATGAACGAACGCGTGGCGGGGTTGGAAGTAATAAGATTGTAATAATTATAACGCGTAAATGCACCAATGCTCAGGTCATTCGTATATTTATTTTTCAGCGTGTTTTTTTCCCGGATAAGGCGCATGAGCGAGTCGTTCACTGTTGCATCAGAATGCGATGGATCGGCAAAAATGGTTTCATAACGCAAATCCACCAGCGGAAAATCAATTTCGTGGGGAGGTTTTATGCCCAGTGACTCTATTTGCGCATTAAATTCCTGGTATACATTGAGCATGCTTTGGATCTCGGCCAGGCGTTTTTCGTTTTCAAGGTAAATTTCCTTGGTGAGATACCGTGACAGGAACAAAAGTTGTGCCGCTTCATTTTGTTTTTTAACCAGCTTAAGGCGTTCTTCCAGGATGCGTATTTTCTGGAGATTGAACAGGTAAATAACCTGGTTCCATTTCACGGTAAGGTCCTCGGTTTTGTTTCCCTTGAGCATGCCGCTTTGCAAAATCAGGTTTTCCAGTTCCTGCACTTTGGCCATGGTGCGGTTTTCAACCAGGCCTGAATTTAAAATGTCCCAGTTTAACCCTGCCTGCAGCCTGCGGTTGTACAGTAAATTGTCGTCATCGTTAAAAGCAGGATTGAAATTTTCAAGGTAACCAGTAGTGAATTTAAGTCCCCAGTCTTTGCGCAAAATTTGTGCACGCAAATTGTTTTCTTCAATAATACCATCAAGGTTTTTAGCGCCTTTGTTGGCAATGAATGCAGGTTCGTTTAAGAATTTCCGCACATCGCGTATACCCGCAGAATCATTTTGTACGAATTGCGTGGGCGTATAACCGTTCCAAAATTGCATGAGGCCTGCAATCACATTGTTCACAAGCGAAGTGTCAGTTTGCTGCGCGTGCGTGCGTGTGCCAAATAGCATTGCCGTAACCAGAATAAAACCTCTCATTTTTTTGCGGGCCGCTAAGGTAGTAAATACTGGGGTATTTATATGCTTAAAACCAGACTTTTAACAGTAAATTCATAAAAGGACACAGCATGAAAGTTGCTGGTTATCAGTTAAATGATAAAAACAGGTGACGCAACTAAATATTTTAGTTAATTGAAATTCGAAATGGAAACCAGTTTTTTAAGGTTTCCATTGAATAAAATCACATTGAAACCTGAACCAGTTTGCATGCTAGGCGTCATATTCGCCAGCAACTTTTTTGTTTTCGATTTTGTAAAATTTTTCGAGTTTGTGCTCAATAAAACGCGCTGACTCGGGGTCGGGTAAATAGTTAATCAGTTTAATGGACCGGTTGTTTTTGTCAAGCATGTGCAGGCGGTAGCTGATCTGTTGCGAGCTGTTTTTTCCACGCGTTATTTTTTCGGTAAAATACAGTTGTGTAATGTCCATGCGTAAAATATTTTTGTTGTTAAAAGTGGGAAGCGGGCCCGATTTAATGTGCAACGCATCATTGGTACAGGTAATGGTGGTTTTATTGAACAGCTGGCACAAGGCAAAATAAACCATAAATACACCTACAGCGGCATGCAGCACAATAAAGTAGCGTATTTCGGGCGGCATTTTGCTGATGATTAACACCATGAATGAATTCCAGATGATGGCAAATACCATGACAACAATTCCCACAATACGGCTCCATTTGAATTCAATGGTCAGTTCACCAAAATTTTCAAAAATGCTAAAGCGTTTGGGAATTGGTAAAAGTGTGGCGTTGCTCATAGTAGAACGTAGTTTAATTCAAAACAGACTTTCAACCGGTTTCTTTTCCAGCTTATAAAATTTTTCCAGTTTTTGTTCCAAAAATAAGGACGTTTTTTGCCTGCGTAAAAGTTTAATTAAGTTTTGTTTGCGACTTTTTTTGTCATATAGAATAAGGCTGTAATAATAGGTTCGAAAAGAACTTACCGGGTATCGGAAAAAATTCTTGCGTTCAGTAGTTACGGCTGCAAGGGTATAGAATCCATCAATATACGTGCTTAAAATGGTTTTTTTATCAAATACCGGCATCGGGCCGCTATAAACCTTCAGCATTTGATTGTTGCAGGTGATAACAGTAGTATTAAATAAATAACAGAGTGTATAATAAAAGAGGTAAAACAAAAAACAGCCCAGAAAAGGTATCCAATACCGCATATTAAGCGTAATATGCCCAGGATAGTTGGCAATAATCAAGGTGACAATAAGGACCAAGGGAATGAGATAAGCGAATGCAATCCCCCTTTCCCATTTATGCTTAATAAGCAATTCACCCGGATGTTCAACAACCGTAAAACGTTTCCCAAAACCAGGTATAGTGCTATTGTTCATGCCGGTCTACTAAGCACCCTTTGTACAAACATCCACCAACGGAATATTCGTTTTCTCCATAGAACTATATCCGCCCAATACATCAACAAGACCGGTGTATCCCTGTTTCTTCAATATAGAAATAGCAATTACCGATCGGTAACCGCTTTTGCAATGCACATAGTGATTATGGCCTTTATGCAAGTCATTTAAATGGTCGTTAATGAAATCAAGCGGATAACTTACCGCCTGGGCCACATGCCCGGCCTCAAATTCGCCCGGTTTGCGTACGTCAACAATGTGCGGGGGGTTTAACTGCGCAAGTCCCTCGGCCGTTATATTTTCTACGTGGTCAAGCGCACGTCCGGCAGCTTTCCAGGTGTCAATACCCCCTTTTAAATGCCCAACGGTATTATCATAACCTACACGCGCCAAACGTAACACGGCTTCGTGTTCTTTGCCTTCAGAGC
>DASPJQ010000639.1:0-2876 GCA_035628535.1 Flavobacteriales bacterium
AGTGCTTTGTTTTGTTTTATTGGGATCGGCATCAACGGCCGATTTGCGCATGATGCCGAAAATAACAACTACATAACCCAAAATAACCAGGATGGGAGCAAAGGTTATACGCCTTGCGCTAAAGAGTTCCTCGCCATTGAATTTTGTGGGGTCCTCTGAACCGCCACCGGTCATCATGAAAAAACCGACAATCACTAAAAAAACGCCAGCCAGTATAATCAGGTAATTTTCTTTACTGAACGAGAAAAAATTCTTTGCCATTATTTAATACAATAAATCAGTTTGAATTCGTAAGTACTTTCTGAGTGCAAAGTAAGTAGAAATCCATGAAATGAGTATACCACCCAGGGTAATTCCGGCAAATATTATCAAAAGTGTGTTAAAATCAGTGAATTCCCTAATATCACTGTACCAGTTACTGATAGCATAAAGACTCAGGATAAAAATGCCCAGGGCTATAATTCCGGCAATTATGCCTTGAATTATGCTGCGTACCATATAAGGCCTGCGAATGAACCTTTCGGTGGCCCCAACCAGTTGCATGCTCCGGATGAGGAAACGTTTTGAATAAATGGCCAGCCTGATGGTATTGTTGATTAAAGCAATGGCCACTATTGAGAGTAAAACTGAAAGCGACAACAGCACAATGGCCAGTTTGTTTATGTTGCTGTTTACGTCCCTGAACATATCGGGATTATAGGTAATGGAATCAAGCAGGCCCTGGTTTTCGGCCATGAGTTGATCTTCAATTTTTTTGACGGCTTTCAGGTTGGCATACTGTTCTGTTATGTACAGTTCAATGTGCGGTAGAATGGGGTTGAAATTATCGTGTTCAAATAATATGGAGTCTTTATCCAGGTTCATTTTTTTCAGCCGTTCCAGCGCTTCTTCTTTGGTGACATAGTGCGCCATTCGCACGTAAGGCTGCGCTTTCAGGGTTTTTTCAAATTGGATGATGTCGGCTTCTTTGGCAAGTTCACCAAAACTTATATCGATAAAAATATTTTCTTTGGCGTTTTTGGCAAGGCCCTTTGCGCTTAAAACAATCCACGCCATCATTCCCAATAACGAAAGCACCAGGGCTATGCCAATTATGGTTGAAACAAAAGAAGTTTGCGCCCGCCTGCGTGCCAGTTTTTCAATATCAAAAGCCATTATCCTAAATTACCGGGTATAAGCACGGGGAAAAAACAGAAGCCGGAAAAAGATTAAAAGCAGAATGTTAATTCAATAGAAAGATAAACAGCTGATTATAAGAAAAATGACTATTTCTGAATGATTTCCCCGGTGCCTTTTATTTTTTGGTCTACATGTGGATTACCTGTATAATAAATATAACCAAGATCGCCAATATAGGCATACAGGTAATTGGCGGCCACTACGTCAAAATCTCCCGATCCGCTGTTGGTTGCAAAACAATAATCAGAATGCAGTTGCAAAGCGTCCAATATGGTTGTTCCACCTGAGTAAAAATAAGCCCTGTTGGTATGTCCTTTTAAAGTCACATTTGAATTACCGGTATGCATCGTAAACCGTACACTATCGGTATTAAGCAATAAATCAAAATCACCGCTGCATATTTTACCATCCACTTCAAGGTAGGGTTGTTTTATGGTGTCAGTTGAATTGATTTTACCGCCACCGCGCAAATTGATTTTCCAGAGGGAAGTATATTCCAAAACAATTTTGATGGGTTTTTTATATGAGCGTAAAAAATTGCAGAGGTTGTCGTTCCGGATAATGAGTTCATGCCCGTTGGATTGGGTCATAATATAATCAACCAGGTTTTTGCCGCAGGTTATGGTGGCGCGGTTAACGGTTGACGGTTTAAGCTCGATATCAATTTTATCCTCAATGTAAAGTGAATCAAAAGCAGGTAATTCACGGGTAAAGGTTTGAATTTCACCAGTGGATTTTCCACAGCGGGAATCCTTGCCACAAGCACCCAAAAGGAGCGTAAAAACAAGAACACAACCTGCTATTTTCGGTGTTTTTATCATCATTCAAAATGCGGCAACCAAATTTACGTCATTTTTAATTCAAAAAACTACATTTGTACGCCCTTATGAAATATTCGTGCTCAAATTGAGCGTAAGCACATGAATATGGCATATGACCCTTAAAAAACAAATAATTGCACGTGAAAATTTTAATTGCAGGATTAGGAAATATGGGTAGTGAGTATGAAAATACGCGCCACAATGTTGGTTTTAAAATAGCCGATGCCCTGGCTGCAAAGTACAACGTATTATTTAGCAGCGACCGTTACGCCCATGTGAGCGAATTAAAAATAAAGAACAAACACGTGATGCTGATTAAACCTACCACCTTTATGAACTTAAGTGGCAATGCGGTGCGTTACTGGATGCAGAAAGAAAAAATTGATATTCAAAACATATTGATACTGGTTGATGAACTGGCATTGCCTTTTGGTACCATTCGCATAAAAGGGTCAGGTAGCGATGGGGGCCATAATGGATTGAAAAATATCCAGGAAACGTTGCAGGCACAAAATTATCCGCGTTTACGTTTTGGTATAGCGGCCGAATATACCAAAGGAAGGCAGGTTGATTATGTTTTGGGAGAATGGACCAGGGAAGAAAAAAAATTGTTGCCCTTGAAAATTGAACGAAGCGTAAAAGCCATTGAGACTTTTTGCCTGGCCGGTTTGAACAACGCCATGAACGAGTTTAATAAAAAGGCGTGAGATCTTTTAATGTATGAAATATATCTTCTGTTCGGTATGCTCATCAATGCATTGATAATCATAAACATGATGTTCTCAGATATAGATAATTGAAATCGTTAATAACTTTATTTTTTTACGTATTTCTACGCTTTTTTTTCTTCAAAAGCAAAGCATAAGTTTAGTTTGT
>DASPJQ010000640.1:0-1042 GCA_035628535.1 Flavobacteriales bacterium
GAACTGGGAATTACAAAAGAGGATATTGGAAAAAAAATAAGTGTTGACGAATACAATGCCGCCTGCCGCAAAGCCGTAATGAAATATACTGATGTGTGGAACGACCTTACCCGTAAAATAGGGTATTGGGTTGATATGGAAAATCCGTATGTTACCTATGAAAACAAGTACATTGAAAGTGTATGGTGGCTATTGAAAAACATTTACGACAAAAACTTATTGTACAAAGGTTATAGCATTCAACCGTATTCACCTGCTGCAGGAACCGGATTGAGTGCGAATGAAATTAACCAGCCGGGCTGCTACAGGAATGTGAAGGACAGCAGTGCAATTGCCATGTTTAAGGCGGTTGGCCATTCTTTGTTGGAAGGGGGGCAACCCGATGTTTATTTCCTTGCATGGACTACCACTCCGTGGACGCTTCCATCCAATACAGCGCTTGCAGTTGGAAATGATATTGACTACGTTTTAGTAAATACATACAACACCTATTCGGGAAAAAACATCTGGGTAATACTGGCACAAAACCTGGTTTCAAAATATTTTGATCCCAAAGGATCCGAGGCCGATTTCAGTGCCTATAAACCGGGTGATAAATTAATCCCATACCGCATTGCTGATACATTCAAAGGGAAAAACCTTGTAGGAATAAAATATGAACAACTTTTACCCTACGCTGTTCCCCAAGAAAATCCCGAAAAAGCGTTCCGTGTGATTGCCGGAGATTTTGTAACTACTGAAGACGGTACGGGAATTGTTCACATAGCGCCTACTTTTGGTGCCGATGATATGAAAGCTGCGAAAGAAGCGGGAATTCCACCCATGTTGGTGGAAGATGAAAATGGGAAACCGGTGCCCCTGGTTGATTTGCGCGGCCGCTTTCGCCCTGAATTAAACGATCCCGTTTTTGGTTTAGGCGGAGAATATGTGAAGGAAGCCTATTTAACCGATGAGGAAAAAACCGTTGAAACCGAAAAACAAAAAGAACGGCTGAAAGGAATAATTGCCGATACGTCAAAACTAACCTATTTGAGTGTTGATG
>DASPJQ010000641.1:0-1662 GCA_035628535.1 Flavobacteriales bacterium
AGGCCGAAGCCGAAGTCCCAAAATGTTTACCGGCAATTTTACGAATGTTTTCACTTGAAGGAAGCCCGGTTGAAGGACTTGTCCAACTTGTGGCCGACAATGCGGCTGTAGTTGTATACCGCACATTACCTGCATCACCCCCGGCAATCATCGCCAGTGTTGTGCCGAATGTATTGGCCCATGAAGCATAGTAATTCACGGTTCCTGATGGGGCCGTAAGCGGAATAATACCGAACGGCATACCGGTTGTCATAATTACGCGATCAACTGTACTTGTGTTTCCTGTTGCTGTTACTTTATGGGTTGACGTTCCGGTTTCATAAACATCCAACCTGTTGTAATAATCACCGGGAGTACTCAACAGGGACCAGGTTTTTCCACCATCAACGGTTTTATGGATTTCTCCCTGCCCGGGCACGTTTTCAATAATGGCAATGCCCTCATTGGTGTTCATGTAATAGGCATCAAGAATATTCCCTTTAAGGTTTGTTGCAAGGTCGTTTCCGTTCAAACTTGTTCCGGTAGTTAATTTTTCAACGTTTCCGGTTTGTCCTGACGCAATCCAGTTGGTTCCGGAAGCATGCGACACATTATTTAAATGTGGTGCATCAAACTGCGTATACTCGGTCCATGTCAGACCATTGTTGCTGAAGTACATTCTTCCGCGTTCTTCGGCACTTGATGATGCCTTGTGCTTGGCAGCGGCAATGTAATTAAAACCGTCAAACGTAATGGAAGTAAGCTTGAAGTATCCGCCTGCTGTATACGCGCTGTTTGTAAAGGCGCCCGGAGCGCTTAAGGTAGTGGTTACGCCACCGGTAATTTTCAACGAAAATTCCTTATCGCCTACCACAACGCCATCAGTAGCCGAGGTAAACACCACATCGTTCAGTTTCCAGTCAATGTTTTGGTCATAGGTCAACAACATATCCCATGAACCGCCACCGTTGCTTGTTTTTAATATTATACCATTGTCACAGGCTGCATAACCGTTCAGGTTATCGAAGAAATATACCTTGTTGATTGTTGCACCAACCAGATCGTTTACACGCTGCCAGGTCGCACCGGCATCGTTTGTGGTATAAAGTAATCCACGGTCGCCAACAGGACCTGGAACATGTCCCGTTAAAAACCCTTTGTTTCCGTCAACGTATTGAATTTTGGTAATAGTCATTCCAGGATCCAACCCATTCGGTAATGTAGTTTCCCAAATATTCATCTGATCATGGTCCGGCATGTTCTGGCGAACAAGCTGGTTCAAACTATTGTATTCATAGGTTGTAGCAAGGGTGTGACCGGTAAATACGGTTTGTGTATTGTTTATCCTGTCCTGTGATACTTTTATAGCAAGCGGATCAGTGTATTCCTGTATATTGTCGTTGTCGGCATCAAAATCAAGCATGACAACTCCTGCAGGAGGAATAGTTTTCACAAGGTTACCGGCCTGGTCGTAATAATAAAGCGTAAAATGGTATTCCTTGTCTTTATACAAGGCGGTGAAGTTTTCCACAGCACCCAAACAATGTTGTTTATACGCGTTTGCAACAGCTGTTGTCACGCCTTGTATGTACTGATTGTAATCATCCAATCCGTTTTGCAGGGCGTTTTGGATCAACTGCTCCACACAAGGATTGCTATATGGAATGGTAGGGAAGGTTTTGT
>DASPJQ010000642.1:0-6741 GCA_035628535.1 Flavobacteriales bacterium
TGGCGGGTTTATGCAGTTTGCAGTTACGCGCACGGCATTCCTTCACCGCATTTTAAAATGACCCTTTTTATTGATGACAAGGACAGTATACATGAATTAACGTATGGCGAGGTAGAATTATTCAACAAAGCCCTGAAACACAACCGTAGTTCAAAGGACATAAAAACCATGGCCCTGGCCATTATGCATATATTAACAGCACAATCGTGCGTATTTGCCGAAATGAAAAAGGACTTGTTTACCGTGAATAAAAAGAGGGGCAAATACATTTGCAAAATTGAGTACGGGCACGGCTACCGTGTTGAAAAGGATCCGGCTTATTGGTGGTGGGTTGAATTTGATGAAAAATTCAATTGTACCAGGGCCTGGTTTAGGGCCGATTTGCCACCGGTTCCTTAATTCCTTATTCGTTATCCGTCATGATGAAGCAAAGCTTGTCATGACAGCACTGTATTGGTTGCGCTCATCAGCATTCTGTAGTGTGATTTTAAGAGTAGCAGAATGTATCGGTCTTGTTGTTTTTGCTTGTAGCATCTCGCATTAAATACGCCTGTTTGGTCGGGAGTTTCCTAATCCTGAATTTTAAACGTTGCATCCATTTCCCCATCCGGAAATCAGCCGTTGCTAACCGTTCCCTAGATTTAAGCTTTTTTAATGAACGCATAATTGGTATGCCTTGTACAGCGCTCAAATAATTACACGACCAGGTTAACCACATTACAACCACAAACATATTTTGCATGGGATCAACACGCTATTGGTACTACGTGCCATACAGGGAAGATTATAACCTTGCCCTGAAAGAACTGCGCGAAAAAGAATTTGAAGCAGGCCGTTACAGTCCTGCGGTACTTTTTCCTGAATTTCCACCAACGGCCAGGGCTTCGTCACCGGGAAAAAAACATGCAACCATTTTTGATGCGCTGGATGAAGCAGCCGAAGACGGTACGCGGTCTATACTTGACCTTGATACGGTTTCAACCGTTGACGATTACGGAGTGGCGCGTTTGCTCAGCGATCAGGACCTTGTGCTTTATTTTAACACAACCAGGCCTACGCGCAAAGACATTGAAAATGCGTTCGGCTTTTTTGAATCAATAGAGCGTGGTAAAGGAAATTGCATTGTGGTATATAAAGACAACCAGCCGCATGAACTCTATTTTGTCGGGTATTCATTTGATTAAATACTAACCCTGTCCTGAAGCGAAAGCAATATGAATCCAGGTTTCATCCACTTTTTTTTACTTTCTGTTTTAGGATGGGGTATTTTTTGATTAAGGCGGTATTGTTGTTTGCCTGGTGAAAATTGTTTTATGTCTGTATGGCATAAGCATTTCGCACGAAAATAAAATTGGCTGCGAAACCCTATTGTTGAAAAAGGAGGTTGTCCCATGGAAATTTTGGTTTAAGGTTCTTTAACTTCAAACCATCAACATCAAGCGCCCGAATCAAAAAAAAGTCCCCGGCTCTATGGCAACGGGGACTCAACTTTTTGCTGTTTACAGGGTGGTTATTTCCACGCAGAAGAATATTCAGTTGTGCCCTGTTTTTCAAATTCAACCATTGAGCATGCTTCATCATTTACGTCCATGGCTATTTGAGACAGTAAATGCTCAATCTGGCCTTCTTCATGCAATGAACGGTCTAATAATGTTGCAATTTTGTGATAGCCCATAACTTCTGCCAGTTCACGCAGGCTACCGTATGAAGCAATTTCAAAATGCTCAATTTTTTGCGTAGTCACGATGATGGCCGAATCACGGATTGGTCCTACCGGGAATTCCTCAATCACTTCGTAGGTTTCTTCAATCATGAGTTCCATTACATCACTTGTAACGCTGGTGTCCCTGGTAATGCCCAGGCGGTCATACACCTTTTCAATACGCTCAACCTGTTTGCGTGTTTGCTCAAGGCTGTTTAGAAATGCATCCTGCAGTTCTTCGCTGTCGCATGCTTTGGCAAATTTAGGAAGCGCATTCAGCAATTGTACTTCAACATTGTAAATGCTGTGGAGCTGTGTTACAAAAATGTCTTCAAGCGTCCTGTTTGAGAGGGTCCATGTTTTTTTCCAGTTTGTTCCTGGTTTTTTGCTCAAACCATTGGTGCTACCGCTACCGTTGGTGGTGTACTTTGTTTTTGTTGGCATAGTTTTTCTTGGTTTTTATTTTGAATTAATTAGTTACCTGTTTTTAAATTTTGAATCTTTAAATCTTAAAGTTCAAAATTGTTATTTATTCTTGCCTTTTGATTTGTTTGATTTGGTTCCTGATTTCTTGCTTCCTTTTGAAGCCGTTCTGTTGGCTGATGTACGTCCGTTTCCGGAAGTTGAGCGCGATGATGCGTGGCTGCCGTATGTACGCCCGCTATTTGTGGCCGATCCCGAACGGCTGTCATTGCTGCCGCCCGTTGACCGCGACAGTGATTTATAATTTCCTTGGTTTCCATATGCTTGAGTTGAGCTTCCATATCGTCCATATCCTTGTGATTGGCTGTAGCCGCGGTTGCTGTTTTGCCCCCCGCTCCAGCGTTGTGGGTTGTTGTAACCGCTGCGGCCGTATTGTGTTGACCCGCGGTTGTTGGTGTAATTCCTGTGTCCTAAGTCGTTTTGATTATAGTATTGCTGCAAATTGCGGTCTTCACCATAGTAGCCCTTATCATAGGAAGATCCGCCTCCGTAACCCAGTGAACGGTTACTGCGGCCGCCACGAAAACCGCTGCTGTATCCCTGGCCTGAAAAACCCTGGTTGCGTTTGTTTCCTTCACCTTCGTATTCAAAAGCATCTTCATTATCGTGCAAATCGCGGTCGTAATTGCGGTCATATTCGTTATCACTGTTATAATAACGGCTGCTGTAATAGCGGTTACCATCATCAAAATTATAATCGTCATTGTTGTAACGGTCGTTGTATTGGTTGTAACGCGTGCTGTTGCCGCGGACACCCGCATACTCCTCATCATTGTAATCATCAAAACCTGAACCGTAACGCGAACCACGGCCGGAACTGCCATACGAATTTCCGTATGTTTTGCTTCCTGTATTTGTATTCCTGAGTCCGGTCCTGCGGTGATTACCAAAGTCGGTAGAAGCCCAATCATCGTCTTCGTCTTCCGAATAACCCTGGTAGGTATTCCCATTAATGTTGTTATTGCCGCGCAATGACGTACGTGATGAACCATAAAGGTTGCCTCTGTTTGACTGGTTTGCATACGAACCAGAATTGCCGTATCGATTTCGGTTGTTTCTCATAAAAAGATTTCGTTTTTAGTTTTTGTATAGGTACGGGCATGTTACGAAATACTGTGCCACCCGGTGCTGCAAAAGGTAGGACTCATTTAAACAGGATAATATGCATAATGTGTTGAAAGTAATTTGAACCATATTGGGAAATTGGTTCCCGCTGTGGAAAATTTTACCAACTATATAGTTATTCACTATTGAAACAGAACCGGCTGGCATATAATAGAGAAGATTATCTTTGTACCCGCATTATGCACCCCGCTACAACGTTTGAGGATTTAAACCTGAACAGTTCATTGCAAAAAGCTTTGAATGAGATGGATTTTGTTTATCCTACCACAATACAACGCAATGTTTTTCCGGTAGCCATGTCAGGTAAAGACGTTTTGGGAATAGCGCAAACAGGTACTGGTAAAACATTTGCTTATTTATTGCCCGTGTTGCGTCAATGGAAATTTTCAAAAGAGCGGTTTCCGCAAATTCTTATTCTTGTTCCTACGCGTGAATTGGTTTTGCAGGTTGTGGATGAAATCAAAAAGTTGGGGAAATACCTGAACATTGTTACAGTGGGCGCTTTCGGTGGGGTGAATATAAGGCCGCAAATGGATGAAGTGAACCTTGGCCTTGATATTTTGGTAGCTACCCCCGGCCGTTTGATTGACCTGGCTATGTCAGGCGTATTGAAATTAAAATCCATTAAAAAATTGGTGATTGACGAGGTGGACGAAATGCTCAACCTTGGTTTCAGGGCCCAGTTAAACACCATTTTTGATTTATTGCCCGAACGCAGGCAAAACCTTTTGTTTTCGGCAACACTAACCCCCGAAGTGGAAGAGCTTATTCAGAAACATTTCAGGAACCCTGAAAAAATTGAAGCGGCCAGAACGGGGACACCGCTTGAAAACATTCAACAAAGCGTTTATGAAATTCCTAATTTTAATACCAAAATAAACCTGCTTGAGTGGCTGTTACAACACGACAAAAAAATGAACCGTGTACTGGTATTTACCGCTACAAAAAAATTGGCTGATGATGTGTTTGAACGACTGGAAAAACGAATGGGAGGCCGGGCAGGTGTTATTCATTCAAACAAAAGTCAAAATAACCGGTTTAATACGGTCAAACAATTTGATGAGGGTTCCATGCGCGTGCTAGTTGCAACCGATTTGGTGGCGCGTGGGCTTGACATAACTGAAGTATCGCATGTGGTGAATTTTGATATGCCCGAAACAGCTGAAAGTTATATACACCGTATCGGCCGTACTGGACGTGCCGACCGCAGGGGCATTGCTATTAATTTTGTAACCCCTGCCGAGAAAGACCGGCAAACGGCCGTTGAAGAGTTAATGCAGTATTCAATTCCGGTAAATGAATTACCACGTGAGGTAGAAATTTCAAGCGAGCTCACACAAGACGAACTGCCGGTTATAAACATGAAAACCATCCAGCTTAAATTACCCAAACACGGCCAGGGTTTTCATGAGAAAAAAGAGAAAAACAAAAAGGTGAATATTAAAGTTACACGCAAAGAGGCCATGCGCAAAAAATATGGTAAGCCCATAACAAGGGGAAGGAAAGGATTTGATAAGTAAATGTACCCGGTAGGATACAACAAACCAATTTCATCCAAATAACCATTAACCATTAACCATTAACAAATAACTATGCTTATCACAGTACTCGGAACAGGAAACGTAGGCCAAACCATTGGTTCACGTTTGATAGAACTTGGCCATAATGTAAAAATGGGCTCCCGCAGCGCCAACAATGAAAAAGGACTTGCCTGGGCGGGCAAACATCCGGGTAAGGCCAGTGTGGGAACATTTACCGATGCAGCCGCTTTTGGCGAAATAATATTTAATTGCACCCTGGGCATGGAATCGGTAAACATTTTAAAGATGGCCGGTGAATCAAACCTGGACGGAAAAGTATTGGTTGATGTTACCAACCCGCTTGATTTTTCAAAAGGCATGCCCCCGGTTTTGGGTGTATGCAACACCTCGTCTTTAGGGGAAGAAATTCAAAAGACGTTTCCAGGTGTAAAAGTGGTGAAGGCGTTGAATACGATGTGGTGCGGACTTATGGTCAATCCGGCATTGGTTAATGGAGGTGATCACCAGGTATTCATGTGCGGGAATGATGCTGATGCTAAAGTAAAGGTTAAAGGCATACTCAATAGTTTTGGCTGGAAGGACAAGGATATTATGGACCTTGGCGATATAACCGGGGCGCGTGGTACCGAGATGTGGTTACCCCTGTGGCTGAGGATTTATGGTACCACTAAATCAGGGGCTTTTAACCTGAAATTGGTAAGCCAGGCCTGATCCTTGCGTTGAAATCGTATAACATTTATAGAAATTGATATAAGTCGTGGCTGGCGCGGGTTTTCGAAATTTACCCGCATGAAAGTGTATAACGAAGATACAGGTGCCTGGGACGAAGTTGATTTATCAAAAATTGATGAATTGCTTCGGTTTCCTGATTCAACGCACCCTGTTCCGTTCAAAGGAAAAGACACCGATTACCAGGCCAGGGAATATTCAAAAGAGTATAACCTCCAAAAGGCAAACCAATCGCCACAGGCTAAAATAGTTTGATTGAATTAAATGTATTAAATCATTCAACACTTTTCATTCTACATTCAGTATTCCACACTCCCTTTATCTTGGGTTCAACGCCAAATCAATGCGCTGGATTAAATCATTCAAATGATATTTTGTGAGTTTATCGGTTGTTACCGCAAGCGTGGCTTTTGCATCGGCTTTTATCAATTCAAGGTTTGCGCGCGCAATTGACGGCATGTCGGTTTGTTTTAAATCAACCATGCGTATATCAAACCCGTAGCCGGTTCCGGGTGGAATTGTGAGTACCGCGGTTTGTTCAGGCTTTAACTGGGCAATGAGTTTGTCAGTAAATACTTTTTGCAGGTTGCGTTTATAGATGTCAATAGGTTTCGGGGACTTTAATTCGCTGAAAATAGTGGTGCGCAAATCAGTAATTAATTCATCGTACGAATAGGTACCGGGTTTGGTGGAAGTTTCCATCAGGCGCACGGCTTTATCGCCCGCCAATAAATTGTTCAGGGAAGTAGCCTGCAAAGCTTTTACGGCTTCAACACCTGTTTCGGGTTTAATTTTGCCCAGCACGTTGGCATCAAGCAACCAGGTTGGCGTAGTAAATACGTGGGCATTCAGGAAAGCAACAGCATTTTTTTGCACATCACGCGGTACCACTTCAAACGATTCGCCCGGCATATCGTAGGTTTTAGGCGTATCGTAAATTCCACCCACATTTTTTGTCACGTGCCTGATGTAATTTTTGAACTGGTCAATTACTTCATTGTACATAATGGCCAGTTCTTTATAGCTTTCTCCTTCTTCCTTCGTCCACTCGGGCAATTTAGGTACGATGCGTTGCAGGTTTTTTACACCGTATTCCGATGCTTTTACCGAATTGTCGCTTAAGTCTTCTGATTGGTAGCGCGGGTCACAAGGGCTTATTTC
>DASPJQ010000643.1:0-2941 GCA_035628535.1 Flavobacteriales bacterium
ACCACAAAAATTACCGCAGCGATAACAGTTTTTATGCCGGCTGCAATTTTCATTGGGCAAGGCATTTAATGATGCTTAAGAAGTTCTGTGAAACAGGCGACAATCAACTTGATGCCAAAGTGGAACAAAAGTGGATTGAGGAAGCGCATGGATAGTACATGGCCCACCGTACAAGTACAAAGAATAAGCGTTGAAATAAAGGCCGCACATTTGTAACAATTTGCTGAGCCGCTATCAGACGAATTGCTTGACGCGGTCTGGCAACTTTTTAATCTGATATCTTTCCCTGTACTTTGTACTTTGTACTTTGTACTTTATACTTTGTACTCCTTATCTATTTTACTACCTTTGCCCCATGATTTACGAATTCAACGGCTTCAAACCGGTTGTACATCCTTCAACCTTTGTGCATCAGCAAGCATGTGTAACAGGTAATGTCATCATTGGTAAAGACGTATACATTGGCCCCGGTGCGGCTTTGCGCGGTGACTGGGGGCAGATCATTATTGAAGATGGCTGCAACGTACAGGAAAATTGCACTATACACATGTTCCCAGGCGTAACTGTTTTATTAAAAACCGGTTCACATGTTGGCCATGGGGCCGTTATTCACGGTGCAACGTTGGGCAGGAATTGTCTTATTGGCATGAATGCGGTTGTTATGGACAATGTGCTTATTGGCGATGAATGCATAGTGGGCGCTTTGAGTTTTGTAGCAGCCGACCAGGAATTCCCTGCCCGGAAAATTATTGCCGGCAACCCGGCACAAATCAAAAAAGACGTGAGCGATGAAATGATCAAATGGAAAACCATGGGCACAGCCCTGTATCAAAAGTTACCATCAGAACTGCATGCTACGCTTAAGCCGTGCGAACCGCTCACCGAAATTGAACCCGGCAGGCCTATGCAGGAAGCCATGTATAAAACATGGAACGCGATAAAAAACAAAGGATGAAAACCGCGTTTTTCATATTATTTATCATTTTATTGCCAGCCACTTTATGTTCCCAAAGAAATAAAAACAATGCGGCCAAAGTTGCCGGGGAAGAACAAAAACAATTCTGGAAACGTATTGCCGACAGTATTCCTGAATTTCAAAGTGTTTTTAAAAAACACCAAAAATACCGGTTTGAAGTTATTTATGGCCAGGTGAACCATGAGCCCGGAAAACTGCCGCGCATTCGTAAATTTTATTTTGGCGATCCAACGCAGTATTTTTACCCTGCCAGTTGCGTAAAGCTTCCTGTAGCGCTTAAAACATTTCAGAAATTAAACAACATTCAACAGGATACATTGGGTGGCGAATGGTACCTCCAATTTGAAGATACCGGCATTTGCGGTGGGCATAAATATATTACCAGGTCAGACCATTTTTTGCGTGTAAAGGAACCTACAAGGGCTATAAAAGCCGCTGCTTTGTGCGGCACAAAAGCCGAGGAATTTTGCCAACTAAACAGCATTGATCCTGACCATGCCATTGAGGCAGGGGCACTCATTGTGGCCAACAAACAACGGCCTGTTACCATGAATGAGGCGCTGAGTGAAATGCTAATATACAGTCACAACGGATTCTATAATCAACTGTTCGATTTTTCAACCGGAGAAGAATCGCAATTTAATGCGCGGGTTAAAATTACAACGCGTTTCCTGCCATGCATTGGCGAACATGTTGATGCCTCAACCGGTTGTGTAATCATTAGCGGCAAAAATGCACGCACCATTCGTATTGCACCCGAACGCATTGATGACTTAAAAAAAAACATTTTTCAAAAAGGCCTGCTGGTTGGTAAAGGCATGATGAATGGCGATAAACTTATAAAAGGTCCGAAAAATTTCACCAGACACAATGCCCTGTATCTGGAAACCATTCAAAATGCATTGATCGAAGTTGTTTTTCCAGGGTATTTACCACAGGGATCGTTTTACGATATCAATGAAGAGCAGCGCAGGATGCTCATAAAATACCTGGGCATGCGGCCCAGTGAAGACCGCATTGTTTCAGACACCGCTTTTTTACATGTTAAAGATGATTATACCAATTTTTTATTTACCGGGCAGTCACATCCCAATTTACCTCCCCACATACGCCTGGTGAACATTGTGGGGCAATCATACGGGTTCCTTACTGATGTATTGTATTTTGCCGATGAAAAGAATAAAGTTGATTTTTTCCTGGCCGCGCGTATTTATGTAAACGAGGACCAAATCCTGAACGATGACAAATATGAATACGAACAAATTGCCTATCCGTTATTTGAAAAACTGGGAAAAGAAATTTATAAATACGAATTAACACGCTCTAAAACCTACGCAACCAATCCGGAGTGGTTGTTTCAAATTTTTCGGTAATGTGTTTTATATTTACCGAACGAAGCGCATTGTTGTAACTTTCGCCAAGGGCATATTTGACATGTACTAAAAACTTATAATAGTCATTAAACTTTTCAACATGTAGCTTTGTTTGCCATTTTTTATAATATTTAACACAGTCAACCCATGAATTGAATCGTATATATCCACGTTTTGTCATAAATCCGAACAAATTGTTAAATTTCAGCGAGCAATTTCGGCAGTTTAGCCATTGAGTTTCCCATACAACTTGTCGCATAACAATCTCCGGATACTTGATATCGCAGAATAAAATTTCGCGGTAAACGTTTTCAAGCGTCATTTCAGGCACTTCGGAAACACCTGTAATAACGGGCGTTACAGGGTATGTACGTGCCGAAAAAGCTGGCAGTACAAGTACCAGTGACATGATTAATGATTTTAAAAAAGCACTTATCATTACTTAAATTTAATCTATTTTAGGAGGGTATTTTGTTAATGAAATCTTAATAAACTAACAGCGTATTCACAACAGGGCATACAAAAGTTTCAAAATGACAAATAAGTTAATAATTGGCGGTCGCGAAAGGGTAAAATTGGACCAGGTTTCAAA
>DASPJQ010000644.1:0-1110 GCA_035628535.1 Flavobacteriales bacterium
CTGCTACTATAAAGATCATGGCCGCCCATGGGCTCATTTTCACGATACCCCCAGCACCATTCCTTATTTTCATAACACTTATCCGTTGTCACCAGGACTGCGGCTTTCACTGAACCCACTTTGCGAATCGTTTCGAGCACATGCAAAGTGCCCATCACATTGGTTTGATAAGTTTCAATAGGATTCGCGTAGGAATAACGCACCAGTGGCTGCGCTGCCATATGTATGACAATTTCAGGTTTAAAATCAAAAAATATTTTTTCTAAATGAATGGGGTCACAAATATTACCCAAATAAGAATGCATCTTTTCGGCCACATGGGCTACGGTAAAAAAATTAGGATTAGTGGCTGGATCAAGTGCATAGCCTTGCACTTTTGCTCCTAAGTGCTGCAGCCACAAACATAACCAGCCACCTTTAAAGCCGGTATGCCCTGTCACTAAAACGCGTTTTCCTTGCCAAAATTTTTGCTCAATTACCATATTTTCCAGGGTGCTTTACCACTTTGCCATAAATGTTCTAGCAAATGTTTTTCTCGCAAAGTATCCATCGGCTGCCAAAATCCTTCATGAAAATACACACTCATTTGGCCGCCTGCAGCTAATGTTTTCATCGGGTATTGTTCCCACAATACGGTGTCATCGGCAATATAATCAATTACTTTAGGTGATAATACAAAAAATCCGCCGTTAATCCAGGCACCATCTCCGTGGGGTTTTTCAACAAATTGCGTCACGCGATTTTCTTGGTGCTCAATGACCCCAAAACGACCTGGCGGTTGCACAGCAGTTACCGTGGCTAAACGTTTTTCTTTTTTATGCAACGCAATGAGCTTTGGTATATCCACATTGCTCACACCATCACCATAAGTAAAACAAAAATCTTCATCTCCGAGATAGCGTTGTACGCCTTTTAAACGACCTCCAGTCATCGTTTCTTCGCCTGTATCAACTAGAGTAATTTTCCACGGTTCTGCCGTATTTTGATGCACAGTCATATCATTCACTTTTAAATCAATAGTGACATCCGACATATGCAGATAATAATTCGCGAAATATTCTTTAATTAGGTAGCCTTTGTAGCCTAGGCAAATAATGAATTCATTAATGC
>DASPJQ010000645.1:0-4359 GCA_035628535.1 Flavobacteriales bacterium
GGGAAAATAAGTTATCAGAGGGACAAAAAACAGTTCACAATGTGTACCGCTGTTTTGTTGTTTTCGTTTAAAATATAATACGTTGAATTGCCTTCGGCATTGCGCAACAACAAACCGCTGTTTTTAAGAATGCTTAAATGGCGTGAAATAACCGGTTGTGCCATTTTCAATTCTTTGTAAATTTCTTTAACGGTCATTTTTTTTCCCTGTGACCGGCATAACATATACACAATGGTCACACGTGATGGGTGCGCAAGCGCCTTTACCATTCCGGTAAGCTCAATCAGGTCGGTATTACCGATTTTTTTTTCTTTACTCCCCATGCGCAATTCAGATTTATAAAACTAAACATATTTAGTTGTTTGATAACGTATTTTTATTAAAAAAATCGGTAACTTTTTGAGATATATAAGTATCTATATAGATGTAAAAAGTTGATATAATTCCGGATACGTCTAAATTTGTTAAAGAGAGGTACAGGTTTGGTAAGTACCTGTTTTTTCTCAATCATTATCCGAAGAAATTCGTCAATTGCATAAATGTCCGGTTAGTGCACATCTTTTTTATTTCCCGCAATAAATTTTATCAAAGGACAATGAAAAAAATTCATTTTTCTCCACTAACAATTGCAAAAGGTAACTAAGTAAACAACAGCATTGGGTCTGCTAAAAACAAATTATAATTAATTACAATATGTTTTATTCGCAATCCATTTAAACAGTTAGCACCGGGGCCGGTACGCTGGTATTTGGAAGCCATATTGTAAATTTTGTTCCCTTTCCTTCCTGGCTTTCCACGTCAATTTTACCTCCTAATTTATGTATGCTTGTTTTTACCAGGTACAGGCCCAGCCCTGAGCCGCGTGCATCATTCGTGGCCCTGAAATACATGTCAAAAATTTTGGATTGGAGTTCTTTCATAATGCCTATACCATTGTCTTCAAAAGTAAGCTTCAAATGGCCGTTGTGACCGTTAATGCGTATTTTCAGCGTTGATTGCGGAACAAGCTTATTCCTGAATTTAATAGCGTTTTCAATTATATTTTGAAAAACAGATTCCAGGATCAGGTTGTTGGACACAAATGAAATATTGGGTTCGATATGCGTTACAATATTCAACTTATCAAAACCATCGTACTGGCTGAACTTATTGGATGAGTCCTCAATTAGTTTTGAAAAGTCAATTTTTTCATTGAAATTTTTGGTGTCCCTTATGTTCATGCTTTTTACCAGGCCTGACAGGGTATGGTCCAACCTGTTTGTTGACGTTTCAATCATGTCAAGGTATTTAAGGGCCGTTGCGTCTTGCACCTCTTTTTTACCAACATTGGTAAGTCCGATAATAGACGCCAGCGGGCCCCTCAGGTCATGACTGGCTTTGTAAATATAGGTTTCAAGTTCCTTGTTGACGGCAATAAGTTTCTCTTCGGCTTTTTTCTGTTCGGTAATGTCATGTGCAACCCCGTACATGCCCACCCGGTTTCCGTTTGCATCAAATTTGAATTGACTTATGGAGTGAATGTGTTTTATAGTTCCGTCTTTCCAAACTATGCGGTGGGCAAAAGATGCCCGTTGTTGTAATTGCTGTGATTTTTTGCTTTCATCCAATACAAAATTCACATCTTCGGGATGAATGAACGAAAGCCAGGCCTGGTAATTGTGTATGTTATCGCTGGGGTCGAGTCCATAAATACGGCACGCCTCTTCTGACCAAACAGCGATACCGGTGGTAAAATCAAGCTCCCAGTTACCGAAGTGAGCAATGGCCTGCGCATCCTTGTGTTTGGCTTCGCTTATTTCAAGTCCAATTTTGGTTTTTTCAAGGTTCTCTTCAAATTGCTTGCGGTTTGTAATGTCGGTTCGTATGGCAACATACTGGTACGGTTTTTTATTCCCGTTTATAAATGGAACAATGGTGGTGTCAACCCAGTAAATGCTACCGTCTTTGGCTTTGTTGCGTATTTCACCCCGCCAGACACGGCCCGATGAAATGGTAAGCCATAAGCTTCTGAAAAACTCCTTGGAGTGGTGTGAGGAATTTATAATGTTGTGGTCTTTTCCAATCAGTTCTTCCCTCGTATATTTTGAAATGTTGCAAAAATTATCATTTACATAGGTAATTTTACCAAGGTGGTCGGTAATGGCTACAATGGACGATTCGTCAAGCGCATATTTATAGTCTTCCAATTCTTTAGAAAGTGTTGTATGCTCCGATTCAGTTTGTTTTTTGTGCGTAATGTCAACCAGCAAACCGGTTGACCCGAGTATATTGCTATTGGGGTCTAAAATAAGTTCGCCCCTTCGTTCCAACCATACAATTTCCTGCGTATCGGGTCGTATAATCCTGAATTCGATATCAAGGCTCTTTCGTTCTACAATCAACCGCTCAAAACTTTTAACAAGCCTGGAACGGTCATCGGGATGAACAATGTTAAACATTTCCCATATATTATGCGTGAAAGAAGTAATACCCAGGATTTCACGCGCATTTTCAGAAAAACGAACCGTTTCAGATTTAAAATCGGTGTCAATTGTAATCATACGACCGGCTTCAATGACATGGTTCAGGCGCGCCTGTTTTTCTTTCAATTGATGAATATTGGTTTGAATAGCAATTGAACCGATCACATTTCCTTTTTCATCCAGGCAGGGCGCCCCGCTCATAAGGACCCATATTTTTTTGCCTGATTTGGTTTTAAACTGTATTTCGTACTGGCTTGATACTTTTTCTTTGCGTTGTTGGTTAACGCGTTCAATCATTCTTTTTTGTGAATCATTCTCAAGAAAAAGTTCTTTTGCCAGTTTGCCTCTTATTTCATCAAATTCATATTCCATCAACTGGCAAAACGTTTTATTGGCGTACATGATCTCATCGTTGTTGTTGACAATAAACAGCCCCTCATTCATGGACTCAATAATGCCCTCCCATTGGTGTCTTGGCGAGTAGTCAAACGACCGGTATTTCCATATGGCGTAAAAAGCGGTGGCGGAAAAAATAGTAAGGATGGTGTTGGTTAACGGAACAACATCCATTGAAAAAAGCAGGGGAAGCAGCATTTCACAAATAATGCCCACTAAAAGCGGGATACAAAAACCCATGCCCAGGAGCAAGGCTTGTTTCTTTTGAACGGCCTCTCCTTTACCCCTGAAATAAAAAATAAGCGGTATGCATATTATGGCAAGCCCCATAACCGCTGTCCATATGTAAATGATGTTGGTAAAAAAGTTGAACTGTGGGTTTACGATCCAATACCATTGCTGCGATTTTACCAGAATGTACGAGTCCAGGCGGAAGAACATGCATATGGAAATGATAATGGCAGGGGCTGTAACAACAACAAATCTTTGTTTTAATGAAATTTTTTTGTACCAGCCTGTAAAGGAAAGCATGAACAATACGCCTGAAGTTGCGCCATAAACAAGCGGAAAGCCGCCCAGCCCATACCACGCAAGCGCACTACCCCCGTCTTTTGCCAGGTGAACAAAACCATTTGTTAATTGCCAAATCCCCAGCGATAAAAGAAAGACCATGAAAATCTGGTCGGTTTGTTTTTTTTTGTTAAAGGTAAGGTGTACATATAGCGCAATCAATAGGTTAATGATTGCAGGTACAATAAACAGGAGCAAAATACTATACCGTGTGTAGTCAAGGTCTAATAAATCTGTATTCATAGGAATATAAAGCAACACAGAATTGGACATATGCTCCACCAAAAACAGAACCCAGGTTTACACATGTAAGAATTTCGCGGAATTTGTAACCCGGCTGAATCGTCTTTAATGAAATGTGTTCAGCTTGAATACATTCCGGATCTGGTGCTCCACAACAGGGCTTTTATCCTGTAACAAAATACCGGGAAAAACAACAACAATGCAGGTTGTTTTCTGTAACTTCATCCGGTTAGGGCATAAAATAGTTAAATTCTTTAACGTATGCACAGCAATTCACCCGATATATCGTCCAGAAACGCCAAAGAAAGGCAGCACGATGGGTTGGGCGACATCAGTATATGGCTTGATTCGTACAATGATATTTTTTCTGATTTCGATCCAAGACCCTATTCGCAACGCACCCTGTCCGATGATTTTTTAACACAGGTACGCAAAGTAAGCCATGAAAGCGAAGAAAAGGTAAATAAACTTAAATTATTGCTGCCAGCCGATAAAAGAGAGGACAAAAAAGAAGCAGTTATTGCAAAACGCATTCACCAGCATTTTAAAAAACACCTGCATGAGCATAAAAAAAAATACGGGGCCACAATACGAAAAGGTATTTTTTTTACTGTGGGAGGAATGTTGCTTATGTTGGTGGCCAGCTATATTTCGGCCAGTCAATCGCAGGCTTTTCTCAAACACATGT
>DASPJQ010000646.1:0-5802 GCA_035628535.1 Flavobacteriales bacterium
TTTCAAATATGTGCGCGCAGGCAGCTCTTATGTTTTTGACAAACAATATTACCTGGGTGAGTATTCGGGTACCGATGGTGCAGGCGGAATTGACATAGGAGCCAAATATGGTCCCGGGTGGGAAGTAGTTGAGTGCGAAAATATGCTTTGGTCAACGGGCGATGCCGTACTGTTTAATTCGTTTAAAGTTTACGGCATAACCGGAATGCCGCTTGCAGGGAACAGCAGCATTTCAACCGATAGCAATTATTACATGAATACGAACCTTGCAGTTGACCATAACCAGGTTGTGGGCGATATTCCCAAAGGGAAAATGGGTGACATTGAAATTTTCAGAGACCCCTGTGTTGGTTCCCTGACTAAACCTGTTAATGTTCCGCCAACCATGGGCTCATTGGACGGATATGAAACGTTGATGCATGACGGTAAACCGGTTTATTCAAAACCACCTGGCGGCACGAGCATACATGGCCCTGTTCTTAAACCAGGCCCGGGCTGCGAAACTTTTTTTGGCCTTACTTTTCACAATATAATTACGGCCAATGGTGATGGTGTAAATGAAGAAATACACTTGCGCAATTTATGTGAACCGGAAAAATTAACAGTGTATAACGGGGTTGGAACATGTGTTTATTCAGCTAGTGGGACTGATCTGAAATGGGGCGCCAAAGACCCGGAAGGAAGCAACCTTGCTGCAGGAGTCTATTACTGCGTTTTTTCATGCGATGGCCAAACCAAAAACTGGCCCGTTAACGTTGTAAGGTAAATGTTCACCTGCCAATAATCGCCTGTATTTTTGATAAACTTTCAACGCAATAGTCGGCAATAGCAAAAACCGGATCATGTTTAATTTCCTGTTCAGGCATGGCCACCACTTTCATGCGTGCCGCCTTACCTGCAATAACACCGTTGCGCGAGTCTTCAACCACCAGGCAATTGACGGGGTCAACTTCCAGCATTTGTGCGGTAGTAATAAAAATTTGCGGGTGCGGTTTTCCATGCATTTCATCCTCGCCTGAACGGATTACCTCGAATTTATGCTCCAGGTGCAGGCGCCTCAGTACCGTTTTAATGATTTTATGTGATGAGCCTGATGCCAGGGCCACTTTAATGTTTTTTTGTTTCAGGAATTCAATTAAATCAATAAGACCGTCAAATGCTTTTCCCTGCGTATGTATGAGTTCAATTACGCGTGCATCAATTTCGGTAAACAATGTTTTTTTGGTTTCATTGTCGTACCCAAAACGTTTTTGCCAATGTTCAACAACCTTGAGCAAGTGCAGGCCGGCAGTTGAACGGCACATATCATCGGTTAGCAAAATGGATTGCCGTGCGAACGCTTCTTTTTCGGCCTGGCGCCAAAACGGCTCTGAATCAATAATGACTCCGTCCATATCAAAAATAACGGCCTGCGGACTCACTATCTGACTGTAGGCTGGTTTTCGCCCATAAGGGCATAATAAACAAGGTTAGCGCCCATTTTAAGGGCCTTCTGGCGGGTTTCTTCCGAATCCTTATGCACCACGGCATCTTCCCACCCATCGCCAAGGTCGGCCTCGTATGTATAAAACAGCACTACCCTTCCCTCTTTAATTATGGCAAAACCTTGTGGGGGTTTGTTATCGTGCTCATGAATTTTGGGAACACCTTTAGGGAAATCATACTTACTGTGGTAAATTGGATGATTGAATGGCAACTCAATCAGTTTTTCACCCGGAAAAATTTTTTCAATTTCCTTTCGCACGAATTTATCCATCCCGTAATTGTCATCAATGTGCAGGAAACCGCCCGCCATGCAATAATTGCGCAGGTTTTCGGCATCGGCTGCAGAAAATACTACGTTGCCATGACCAGTCATGTGCACAAACGGATAGTTGAAAATATCTTTACTGTCTGATTCAACAAAGGGAACCTCGGTATTTATGTTCATTTTTAAATTCCTGTTGCAAAATTCAACCAGGTTGGGCACGCTTGTAGGGTTGGCATAATAATCACCACCACCCTTGTATTTTAACACGGCAAACTGCAGGGTGGGTACAGGGGCAAATGACTGGGCCAACAGCGGGATTATCAATAAAGAATAAATTATAATTTTCCTGTGCATGAATGATGATACATTGTATATTTATCAAAAATACGAAAAATTATGAAGAATGTTGGCGTTATAGGGGCTGGTACCATGGGCAACGGTATTGCCCACACATTTGCCCAGTTTGATTTTAAAGTAAATCTCATTGATATTTCTCAACCGGCACTTGACAAAGCCTTGGCTACCATTGCCAAAAACCTGGACAGGCAGGTTGCAAAAGGTGTTGACAAAGGCGGAATTACCGAGGCTGACAAGGCCCGTACCTTAACAAATATTACAACTTTTACCAACCTGGCAGAAGGTGTAAAAAATTGCGACCTGATAATTGAGGCCGCTACTGAAAATGTTGAAATCAAACTGAAACTTTTCAGGGACATTGATGCGCATGCACCGGCCAACTGCATTTTAGCAACCAACACTTCGTCCATTTCCATTACACGCATTGCAGCTGTTACCAGCCGCCCTGATAAAGTAATTGGCATGCACTTTATGAATCCCGTTCCGGTAATGAAACTGGTTGAAGTGATTCGCGGTTACAGCACCAGCGATGAAGTGACCCATACGGTTATGGAAACTTCTAAAAAATTAAACAAGGTGCCTACCGAGGTAAATGATTTGCCGGGGTTTGTTGCCAATAAAATTTTAATGCCCATGATTAACGAAGCCATTATTACCCTGTTTGAAGGTACGGCCGGTGTTGAGGAAATTGATACTGTTATGAAACTGGGCATGGCGCATCCCATGGGGCCGCTGCAATTGGCCGATTTCATTGGGCTTGACGTATGTTTGAGCATTATGAATGTTTTGCACGAAGGTTTCGGCAACCCAAAGTATGCACCTTGCCCTTTACTGGTAACATGGTTGCTGCTGGAAAACTGGGCGTTAAGAGTGGCGAAGGATTTTATTCATGGACGCATGGAACAAAAGATTTGGTTGTGGCCCCGAATTTTCAGAAGAAAGAATTAGTGAAATAAGCAAGATTTTAGAAGTCAGAAGTTTGATTTTGCAGGAAAGGGCCAATTTTTAATTTCATCCGTGACTAATCTTACTTCTTAAATCAAACTTCTAAAATAATCCGGTTACTATGAGTAAGAGAGAATCGTTGTATTTATCCATCGGCAAAAAAATAAAAGGCGCTGAAGAAAGCCAGTTGTTTGGCAAACCCTGTTTCAAGGTGAATGGAAAAGCATTTATTTGTTTTTTTGAAGATGAAATGGTTTTTAAATTAAATGGTACGCAACACAAAGAGCTCTCAGTCTTGACGGTGCCCAATTGTTTGACCCTTCCAAAAAGAAACGCCCCATGAAAGAATGGGTACAGGTTCCTTACAACTACAGCGATAAATGGGATGGGTTTGCGAAAGCAGCTTTTAACTATGTAAAGGAATAATGCCTTGCTGCGCTTTTGCACGCTGATGACCTTGATGTACCGATAGCTGTCGGGAAGGATGATTAGTAAGCAACTTAAATATCTTTTCAATTTATTCCTTCAATTTATATAATTTCAATTTTTCCTTGCATTTGAATTCCCGGTATCTGCGTTAATCTGCGCAATCTGCGGGCCCTTATCCATTGTTGTCAATTTGAAAAATTATTTTTCACTTTAGCCGTAATTTATGATAAAAATAATTCTGCAAAATTTCAAAAAAGTCATGTAAGTGATTTTTCATTGTATTGCCGCATCTTTACAACGTGAAACTTTTAAAAATAGAGTTTATGAAAAAGATCGTTTTAGTAGTTGCGGTATTGGGAGTGTTCTCCTTTTCATCGTGCAGGAAAGAATATACGTGCAGATGCCAGAAAATTTATACAGGCAATTCGGGATCGGTTACGTTTGATGATGGAACATATACATTTAAAGACAGCAGGCCCCGCGCTGAGGACCGTTGCAATGAGCTTGAAAAAGCCGGCAGCGACCTGGGCGGTTCCTATACCCGCGAATGCCAGGTATTGTAAAATAAACAGGCCCCCGTTCTTTGCAGGGGCCCTGTTTTTAATCTAATAACAGGTAAACAAAGAGTGCCTTTCGCATAAGTCCTTGTAAGACTGCGTTATTCATTAACGGCTTTTACCAGCCAGCGGTTTAATTTAACTATAAACCTTCTGATTCGCGATTTTTTGTATTTTCACTACGGAATCATTGAACTGTGAAAGAATACAAAAAAGACGATGTTACCGTTTTATGGGACCAAACCAAATGCATTCATTCAGGAATGTGTGTGAAAGGACTTCCCAATGTGTTTAAACCCAAAGAAATACCCTGGGTCAAGCTTGACAATGCTTCCAAAATAGAAATTGTGAGGCAGGTAAACGCATGCCCGTCAGGAGCGCTCACCATTAAAAAATAATCCTATGGCCGAACTAAAAACCAAAGTAACCAATGCGAGTGTTGAAAGCTTTTTAAATGCTTTAAAAGACGAAAATAAACGCACTGATTCCTTCACCCTTTTAAACATGCTTAAGAAAATCACCAAAGAAGAACCGCGTTTATGGGGAAATGGAACAGTTGGTTTTGGCGTGTTCAATTACAAGTCGGCACGCAGTTCACAACAAGGTGAATGGTATTTAGCCGGGTTTGCTCCCCGCGCATCCAATCTTACCGTATATGTTATGCCCGGGTTTAACGGGTATAAAAAAATACTGGATAAACTGGGTAAATTCAAAACCGGTGGAGGCTGTTTGTATATAAACAGCCTGGCTGAGGTTGACGTAAAAACCCTTGGTGAATTGATGGAGGCAGGTTATCATGACATAAAAAAACTAATCGTTGAAAATAAATCGGTTTTCGGGGAAACATCTCTTGGACCAAAAACCGGTGGCGGTAAAATAAAAGCTTCCGCTACGAAAACCAAAACAACAAAAAGCACGGTTAAAAAGGCAACGGCCAAAAAAACTGCAGCTAAAAAACGTGCGACCAAAAAAACATCAACAAAAACCAAAACCAGTAAACGCAAAAAATAATTATGTCAACTACGCCAGAAATTCCGCAAACGCCAACAGTTCCCCCAATCCCAAAAGGAGAAAAAGAACCAGGCTTTTTCAGTGAAAACAAAAAACTGATTTATACAGCTATTGTAATTGTGCTTATGTTGGTTTTTATTTTTGAAAACCTTCACGAGGTTGGATTCTGGTTACTTGTATTCCCCGTTCACCTGCCAATGGTAATTGTAATCCTTTTATTCTTTTCCATTGGGGCTGTTTGGGTTTGGATTACCTCCTATTTTGCAAAAAAAGAGCTCAGGAAAAAGATAAAGAACCTGGAATCGAGGTTAAAGAAATATGAGACACTTTAGGAAAAGTTATTAGTGTATCGGTGCATCTGTGTATCAGGCCTACTATAACCTTGTCTGCCGGTTTAAAGCCTTTCAACCCTGGAGCTCCACCCTATTAACCAATAACATTTTACAGATAACTTCTTTACTCAGGTGCATTCAACGCAGCCTTCACAAACCCCACAAACAACGGGTGTGGATTCAACACCGTGCTTTTATATTCAGGATGATACTGTACGCCAATAAACCACGGGTGCGATGGCAATTCAACCATTTCAACCAGGTTGTTTTCAGGATTGATGCCGCTGGCAATCATACCGGCTTTTTCAAACGCCTCTTTGTATTCATTGTTGAATTCATAACGGTGGCGGTGGCGTTCGGTAATGTTGGTACGGTTGTAAATTGAAGCCGCTTTTGTACCTTCTTTAATGTGGCACGGGTA
>DASPJQ010000647.1:0-1009 GCA_035628535.1 Flavobacteriales bacterium
CCTCAGCAGGGAAACCAAGTTTCCATTGGCTTTTATAAAAACCTCAAGGCTAACACTATTGAAACATCCGTAGAGTTCTATTACAAAAAGATCAAGGATTACTTGGATTATAAACCAGGCGCCAGGCTGGTGTTGAATCATCACATTGAAACAGACGTAATCAATACCAGGGGGAAAGCCTACGGTGCCGAACTAATGGTAAAAAAAACCAGCGGTAAATTAAATGGATGGGTGAGTTATACATACTCCCGTATTTTGCTGCAGGTAGATGATGCAACGGTTGCGCTTCCGGTAAATGGCGGCAAATGGTACCCTGCTAATTACGACAAACCCCACGATGCGACCGCTGTAGGAAATTTTAAAATCAACCATCGGTTTAGCCTATCCCTGAATACGACCTACAGCACCGGGCGGCCCATTACTTTGCCCATTGGCCGGTTTTATTATGCCGGATCGCAAAGGGTGATGTATGCCGACCGAAACTCCTACCGGATACCAGACTATTTCCGTGCTGATTTTTCGATGAATATTGAAGGCAACCACAAAGTAAACCAACGGACACATAATTCGTGGACGATTGGTGTTTATAATTTAACCGGAAGAAGAAACCCTTACTCAGTCTATTATGTGTCTGAAAATGGGATGGTAAAAGGCTATAAATTATCCATTTTCGGCAGTGCTATTCCATTTGTCAACTTTAATATCAGGTTCTAATGAGGAAACTAAAAATCTACTTTTTTTTGGCTTTGCTTGTGGCCGGCTGCCGTGACAGGTATGAATTGCCACTGCGGGAAACTGATGTATCTCTGCTGGTGGTAGAAGGCGTCCTTAATGCAGGACAGGGTCGCACAACCATTCGCTTATCACGAACAGTGAAGTTGAATGACTCTGCAACAATTAAACCCGTCCTGGGAGCTGCTCTTACCGTTGAGAGCAAGAGTGGCACCAGCTATGCGCTAACAGAAATGGGAAACGGTCAATACATTCACACGCAATTGCCGTTAACATT
>DASPJQ010000648.1:0-1253 GCA_035628535.1 Flavobacteriales bacterium
CAACTGGATATTACGCGGCAAAATTACCGCACAGCATGTTCCACTAGCCGTAGTGCTGATGTCAGGATTAATTTTTGATTTTTGTTACAACAGCGCTCATTTTGTTTCATCAGCTTCAGAGCAATTACTCTCCTTAACAGATTATTTAAAAACGCCAGCCTATTGGACCTTAACCGCGGATTTATTTTTATTAGCAATCTGTGGTGGATTTTACGTTGTTCCGCTGTATACCTACTTACAAAAATATAGCCCTGCTGATTTTAGATCGCGTTCCGTCGCCGCCAATAATATCTTCAATTCATTTTTTATGGTGATTTCATCGCTGGCCTGCATGGCGATATTAGCCATTGGCCTAGGTACACGGAGTATCTTTTTTCTACTCGGTTGCTTCAATTTATTGACTGCAGTGTATTTATGCCAACTCCTACCAAGAAATATTATTGTTTCGTTAGTGAAGTGGCTTTTAAAGATTTTATTCAGACCAACCATTATTGGCCTAGAAAATTATCGAAAAATGAGTGGCAATGCATTAATTATCGCCAATCACACTTCTTTGCTCGATGTGCCGTTATTATGCTGTTTTTTGCCGGACAAACTCACGTTTGCAATTGACCCCAGTATGGCTGAAAAAAGCTGGCTGAAACCTTTTTTATTATTAGCCGAGACATTTTCAGTGGCTCCGAGCAATCCCTTTGCTACTAAAAAAATTATAAAAAAAATTAGCGAAGGTACTCGTTGTGTTGTATTTCCAGAAGGACGTATTACCGCCACTGGTTCACTGATGAAAATTTACAGCGGCCCAGGCGTGATCGCAGACAAGGCCAACGCAGTAGTTGTGCCAATTTATATTGACGGTGCCCATTACTCTAAATTTTCATACATCAAAGACAAAATAAAATCAAAATGGTTTCCGAAAATCACTGTAACCATTTTGCCGCCCCAACAATTACCTAAATGCACGGAAAATGGTCGGAAACGCCATCAATTTTACAGCGAATATTTATATCGCCTAATGACTCGAGCCTATGTTTTAGGTAGTCGCACGGAACAAACTCTTTTTCAATCTTTGCTTGACGCCAAATCTCACCATGGCGGCAATACTCTCATTGCTGAGGACATAGAGCGAAAACCGCTCAATTATAAAAATTTTGTATTGCGAAGTTTTTTGCTTGGCAAAAAAATTACCGAATTCACTCACACTGGCGAAGTTGTTGGGCTAATGTTACCCAATACCCTTGCCTCAGCCGTAACTT
>DASPJQ010000649.1:0-15673 GCA_035628535.1 Flavobacteriales bacterium
AGCAGGAACAAAACGGCAGGGAAATTTATTACCACTTCAATGCAAAAAAAATGAAAGAAGTAGCCGACTTCATTGAACCGTTTCGCAAACTGTGGGACGACCGGTTCAACAAACTGGAAGCTGTTATGAAAAAATATAAATCAAAAAAATAGAACAGGATGGAATTAAAAACAAAAATCACTGCCGAAGACGGCAAGCAGGAATTAACAATCACACGGGAATTTGATTTGCCCCTTGAATTGCTGTTTAAAGCTTATGAAGATCCTGAAATTGTTGAGCAATGGATGGGAACAAAAGTAGTGAAACTTGAAAATAAAAACCACGGTGCTTACCAATTTGAAACAACAGCGTCCCAGGGAAATTTTGTATTGAAAATGAACGGGACAATCCACGGGTTTGTACCGAACCAAAAAATAACGCGCACATTTGAAATGGAAAATTCGGGTTTGGGTGTTCAACTTGAATTCCTTGAATTTGAAAAACTGACCGAACAAACCAGTAAACTGACTATACACAGTATATTTAAATCGGTTGCTCAACGTGACCAATTGCTGAAAATGCCGTTTGCCCAGGGCGTAACCATGGCCCATAACAGGTTACAAGACGTTCTAAGCAAAATAAAAACACACAACTAATATGGCCGGGAATATTTTAATCTTCGGACGAGACGTAAAAAATTTTACGCAAGCCTATGAACAGTCCAGGCCTGAGGCAATCCAAAACATAGGTAAAAATGGTATGAATGGATGACCGATCTACATAACCGGGGAAAAGCCATTCAACCCTACAAACGCATAGGCAAAGGCGCCAAAACCATACATCCCGATGGACGTATTGCTGACGGACCGTTTGCCGAGCTAAAGGAATATTTTGCGGGGTATGATCAGGTGAGTTAAACGTGAAATGCATTGTTCTCAATAATCAAAATTAAACATCAGGTTATGGAAAAAGGGAAAATAAATCCGAAGGTTGACTGGTACTTTTTTAAAAATAAAAAATGGCAGGAAGAAATAGAAACACTGCGAACTATTGCACTTGACTGCGGGCTTACCGAAGAATTAAAATGGGGTTGCCCGTGTTATACGCTTGATGGAAGTAACATTGTTTTAATACATGTGTTTAAAGAATACTGCGCATTCCTTTTTTTTAAAGGCGCTTTACTTAAAGACCCCAAAGGTATTTTAATTCAACAAACAAAAAATGTACAGGCTGCGCGGCAGGCCCGCTTCACGGGTTTACAGGAAATAATTAAATTGAAAACCACTTTGAAGAATTACATTAAAGAGGCCATCCAGGCAGAAAAAAAAGGCCTGAAAGTTGAACTTAAAAAGACCGAAGCGTTTGAAATTCCTGAAGAATTTCAAGCCAAACTCACTGAACTGCCGGCCTTGAAAAGAGCTTTTTACGCTTTAACACCCGGGCGGCAACGCGGGTACCTGCTCCATTTTTCTTCGGCCAGGCAATCAAAAACCCGTGAGGCCAGGATTGAAAAATACGTGCCGCATATTCTTAAAGGAAAAGGATTGGATGATTAAAATTAATTTAAAAAAATAATATGAAAAATACACCGGAAAAAAGAAATAAAATTCTTTATTGGATTTTCACCGTTTGGCTTTGCCTCGGAATGGTATCCAGCGCAATTGTACAACTTATACCCGTAAACGATGAAGTGGAAAAAATTTCACAGTTGGGTTACCCGCTTTATTTTATGCCTTTTTTGGGCGTCTTAAAAATTCTTGGCGTTGCGGTTGTGCTGGCTCCTAAATATCCTGTGCTAAAGGAATGGGCTTATGCGGGTTTTTTCTTTACAATGTCGGGAGCCCTATTTTCGCACGTAGCAATGGGTCATGCTTTTGACCAGGTACTTCCTTCAGTGCTACTTTTAATCCTGACCGCAATTTCCTGGTATTTCAGGCCTGCCAGTCGAAAAATAGCCTTAACCATTTAAAAATTCGATTATTTTGTAATTAAAAATACCATGGGCAAAACCACTAAAAATAAATTGTCGTCAAAAGAAACCGCTGACCTTATAAAGCTGTTAAAATCGCGTTTTGAAAAAAATATGCAACGTCACAAAGGCATTGAATGGGCCAAGGTTGAAACAAAACTTGAAAAAAATCCAGCCAGCCTTTGGTCTTTGCGTGAAATGGAAAATACAGGCGGTGAACCCGATGTTGTGGGTTATGATAAAAAAACAGGCGAATATATTTTTTATGATTGTTCGCCTGAAAGTCCTTCAGGACGCAGAAGTGTATGTTATGACCACAAGGCGCTTGCGTCACGAAAAGAGCATAAGCCTAAAAACAGTGCTATTGGCATGGCAGAAGATATGGGTATCACTATCTTGACAGAAGAAGAATACAGGGAGCTGCAAAAACTGGGAAAGTTCGATGCCAAGACATCAAGCTGGGTAAAAACACCGGTTGATATCAGAAAACTTGGGGGTGCCGTTTTTTGCGATTACCGTTACGGCACTGTATTCCTTTACCATAATGGAGCCGAATCCTATTATGCTGCCCGTGGTTTCCGCGGGTCGCTAAAAGTTTAATTTGCACACGCGAAATATCTGAGAAACCATAGTAATAAAAAAGTTGCCGTCATACTTTTTTATCGCTGAGCAAATCGCGTATTTCGGTAAGCAATTCCTGGTCCCTGGTTGGAACCGCAGGTTTATCGGGAATAGCTTCCTGTTTCTTTTTCATTTTATTTATGCCTTTTATGGCAATGAAAACAGCCAGGGCTATAATAATGAAATCAACAATGGTTCCAATGAATGTTCCCAGCTTAATACCTGGTCCAACTTCGAGTGTTCTCCAGTCGCCACCGGGGATGAGCGGATTTACAAGCGGCATAACCACATCACCCACAAATGAGGTAACAATTTTACCAAAAGCGCCTCCTATAACAACACCTACGGCAAGGTCAATTACATTTCCTTTTATGGTAAAGTCACGAAATTCTTTTGCAAATCCCATACAATGTTTTTACCGGCTGAAGTTCACTAAAATTCAATTCAATATAAAAGTGAAATTGTAAGTTTTTCAAGGGCTATGTGTTAACTCCCTTCCTGTTAAGATTGATTAAAACTTATAATTGAACCCTACTGAAAACACTTCCTTGAACTGTGTAACCGGGCCAACGCGTTGCGGCACGCCAAATTCATCGGGGTCGCGGGCAATATTGATGTCATGATCATATAACACCACTGTATTAAGTGTGGCTGAAATAAACTTGTTTACCTTCATATTAATGAGTACATCCCAGTTCACATCAATGTTTTCAGGATGATTCAGGTAGTTTGAAAATAAATCGAGTTTATTGACTACGGTAATGTTTTTCATAACGGTGAACTTATAGATGAATTTCAAATAACTACCCAATTCTGTACGTGTTTGGCTGCCTGTACCCGGAATGGGATTTCCGGAAGCATCGGTTTTGGCTTTATCAACCCCAAAAGCGCCCGCATCGGCCAGTATTTGGCTTACAACCACGGTCATTTTAGCGGTAAGCGGTGCTATGAGCAATGAAAAATTGTCATTTGGTTTATAGTCCACACCAAGGGCAAGAATAAAATAGCCCGGGGCCATAAAGTTAGAGATGACTTTACGTTGTGGCATGGGAATCGCAGTTTTGTCAAACCCAGGCATGAATTGCGATTTAAAATTGAAAAGCAGTGAAAAATACCACAAGCTTTCATTGGCTTTTTTCCCGAATTTGGAAGAAGCGTCAATTTTATCATCGGCTTTTTCCCACCAGGGTAAACGTGCCTGGTTGATTAAGCCATATCCCATATCAAGGGTGTTGTCAAACGAAACATATTCATTTTTAAAATTTGCATACAGGTTAATCATGCTGTTGATAGCCATTGAATTTTGGCCTCCTGCAGCCCAGTTGTTAAGTGAAACCTGTGTAAAGGTTAAGCCCAGAAGCCCTCCTTTTTTCCAATAGGAAGTATCCTTAGCCAGGCTGTCTTGTTGAGCCCCGGAACTTATGCTTGCCAGGAGCAATGCTATTAGCAGAAATGACCGCATGTTGAACTGTTCTTTCAGCAGCAAATATAAAAATTAGGTTAAGCTCATGGGCCATGAATCGTTAAAGGCCGCAGCTAAGCCGGTGTTTGGGGCTGTTTTTTGGTTTAATTATTTCAAAAATGGACTGTTAAAAACTGAATGAAACTTTAGCTTTTAACGCTGAATAAAATTGTTCCTTTGAAAAAAAAGTTATCGTGGAAAATAAAGTGAAAACATCAACAGGAGTATTGCCGTTAACTATTAATGATTTAAGGGAAAGACAATTCAACGGTGGATCACTTACTGAACAGGAACGTGAGGCGTTAATTAATTATGACAGTTATCGCATCAATTACCTGAACGCTTCGGAAACCGAAGAAGAATTTCACAAGCGCTATTTTGAATTGCAGGCAAAAGCCAACCTGGCCCCGTTTACTGAATTTTTAAAAGGACGTTATAAGGAATAACCATATTTCAGGAAAAGCTATAAAGAAAAAAACCGCCTTTTGAGCGGTTTTTTTATGTTTATATTAATTAAGTTTAATTCTGTTTTTTCTTCTTGCTGGATTTGGAATCATAGTCAGAAGAACTTCCGCCATCAGTAATACCATCACCATCAGTGTCAACTTCCTCTTCAGTTGTTCCACCGGTTGAAGCATTTGGATCAGCCGTTTCTGAACCAAGTATCAAATCATCACCATCACGCATTTGCATAGTTGATGAATTGCCTGCAGGTCCGTTTGAAAACGGTTTTACTTCTTCTTTTGAACATGCTACCATAAAAACACTTAGCATGGCTACTAAAAAAGTATTTAATAAAAGGCTTTTCATAACTTTATTCTATAACACTTATACGTCAAAAGTAACGATAAAGTTTTAGTTCTCATATACCTTATCCTGAAAATTTTCCATTTTTGATGGAAATTTAACACTAATAATAAGTTTGACCGAGGTTCCGGTAGTTTTGCCTGAGGCATCGGTAATATCAATGGGGCCGATAATTTCAAGGTTTTGATCGGTCATTTCCTTTAAAAGGCTGAGCCTCCCGCTGGTTATCTCAATTCCGCGCGAAATATGTGTTGAACCGGTATCAATTTTATTGTTTAAACTGGTGGATATGCCAATACCATCGTCAATAATCTCAATCTCAACCAGCTGACTATCATTGTTTTTTGATGTAATGTTGATTTTAATATGGCCTTTGTAGCCCTCTTTTGGAAGAATTCCATGCCATATGCTATTTTCAATATAAGGCTGAAACAACATGGGTGGGATCAGGATTGTGTCGGGATTGAGTTCAGGGGCTACGTTAATTTCAAAATCAAACCGGTCTTTGAACCGCATGGTTTCAAGTGATAAATACAGTTTTATACGATCAATCTCTTCTGACAGGGGATGCAAATCACCGCTGATGGAACTGTCAAGGTTTTTACGTATGAGCTTGGCAAAATTGGTGAGGTATTTATTTGCTTCCAGCTTGTCTTGTTTGTTTATATAATACTGGATTGAATTGAGCGAGTTAAAAATAAAATGCCTGTTCATGCTTGCATTGAGTGACTGTTGTTCCAGCGAAAGGAGTTTTGATTTATAAAACAATTGCATGGTTTGGTTCTTGCGTTTGATTTGCCGCATGCGAAACTGCCACAAGGCGTAAAAAGCCATCACAACAAGCAACCCGCATAAACTGTAAAACCACCAGGTTTTCCAAAACGGGGCTATGATAAAAAATTCAAATGTAGCCGGATTTTTTGACCACAAGCCATTGGCATTTTGCGCCATTACTTTGAATTTATATAAACCCGGTTGCAAGTTTGTGTACGTTATGTAACGGGTTTCGGTAGGATTGCACCATGTTTGGTCATATCCTTCAAGCATGAATTTATACCTGATTTTTTGGGGCTGTGTATGGCTGATACCTGTAAAATAAAATGTAAAATGGTTCTGGTTGTGTTTAACACTCACATAGTCAGGAAAACCGAAATCGTTGAGCGAATCTTTTGAAAGTTTTTTCCAGTTGGGTTTTTCAAAAAATATTTTTACATCGTTGATGTGAACAAACGGCAACGATTTTGAATCGATTGAAAACCGCTCCTTACCTATTTTTACAAGTCCGCCATCCGTACCAAACCAGAGGTTATTGTAGTGGTCCCTGTAAACTGCGTTCATGTTTGTTTCACGGCCTTTCAAACCTTCGTTCCGACCGAATGATTTTACAATAACCGTGTCAGTGGTGTAATAAGCATTCAGGTCCATTTCAAATACACCGCTGTTGGTTCCCACCCATAAATTTTCCTTATCATCAATTAAAAAGTTAATATCACCGGCAATAGCGTCATTTGGAATTTCAATGGGAACAAAGGTGCCGTTCCTGAATAACATTAATCCTTCACCGGTACCTACCCACAGGTTTTTACGCTTGTCAAACCGCAATGAATATACTGTGTTGTCGTCAACTTTTTTATTGTATTTAAACAAAACAGCTTTTTTTCCGTCAAAACGATAAAGCCCCGCACTGCCTCCAAGCCATAAATACCCCATATCATCGGCTACTATGCTGCGTATATTTCCACCCCTTATACCGACCTTTTCTCCAAACGAAGAAAATACATTGTCATAAAAACAATTCAAGCCACGTTTATTGCCTATCCAGAGCTTTCCTTTTTGATCAACGTACAAACTGGTAATTTTATCAGAAAGCAAACCGTCTTCTTCGTAATACGAGGTTATTTTTTTGCCATCAAAGACGCTTAATCCGGCTGATGTTCCCATCCATATTTTATCATCAGGGGTTTCAGCAAGTGACCATACAACGTTATTGGCCAGGCCGTCCTTATCTTCATTAAATGTCCTGAATGCACCGTTTTTCATTACCGTTACTCCGTCATTATAGGTCGCAAACCAATAGGCGCCATTACCTGCTTGTAAAATAGACATGACCAAATCGCCCCCTAATCCATCAGCCCGTGTATAATTGAGCACCGATTTGCCCGTGAATTTTATGAGACCTTTCCCATCTGTACCGAACCAAATATTCCCTTCATTGTCCTGCCCCGTAAAACGAATGTTATTATTGACCAAGCCGTTTGAAGAATTAAAATTGGTAATACGCATATCAGGCGTAATAAGGCTTACACCGCTTATGGTTGAAACCCATAAATTATTGTCTTTGTCATAAAACAAATGGCGTATTGCGTCAATCGTGAGTCCTGATTCTTTGGTAAGTTTATGTTCTACCCTTTGGTTTTCGTAAATAAACAGCCCTTCGCCAAAGGTTGAAACAGCCAGGTTATTTGCGTTTGCGGTAATATAACTGCAATTAAGCCCGCTTAAGTTTTCAAGTTTTTCGAATGCATTGTTTTTAATGTTAAAGCTGTAAACGCCATTGTCGGTAGCCAGCATAATTTGGTCGTTCTTCCATGTAACCATACCGCGGGTTTCCTTTACGGTTGTATCGGGCAGCGTAAATGTGGTGAATTTGTTTCCTGTTAACTTTATAAGCGTGCTTTTTTCGAACAGGAGCCACATGGTATTTTTTGGGAATTCGCAAATGGCAACCAGGTTTGTTTGTGAAAGATCATCTTTAAAGGTTTTTGAAACGAAACGGTTTTTGTGATAAACCGAATATCCACCCATGCACCCGAACCAAATACGACCATTTGAATCGTGAAAAACCGAATGCACCTGGTTGTTAAGCAAACCACTGGCTGTGCTGTAATTTTTGAATTCAATACCGTCAAAACGGCTTACGCCACCCCAGGTTGAAAACCAAAGATAACCGTAATTATCCTGGCACATTCCCGAAACCTGTGATTGGGCAAGGCCGTTATCAGTGGTATAATTTAAAAATCCGTATTGCTGTGCATTTGCAGTATACAAGCAGCAAAGGCTGCAAATTATGACAGCCTTTACAGTTACAATTATGCAATTATATATAGAGAAAAAAAATTTTAGCACGGTGGCTAAATTAACCGATTTTGTTAATGATTTCCATAAAATCGCTCAATTTTCTGCGTGCAACGGGAATCATTTTGCCGTTTGAGAGCTGTACATTGTTTCCATCGTTACGTGAAAAACCCTTTAAATGGTGTTTAACATTAATGATATGTGATTTATGTACACGATAAAATACTTCGGGGTTTAGTGAGTCTTCATACACTTTGATGTTTTTACAGCTTAAGAACTTGCGGCTGTCGCTCATATAAATCATGGTGTAATTGTCGCTGGCCTCGAGGTGAATAATTTCATCGTTTTTTACTACCGTAAAACCATCCCGGGTAGCCAGTGAAATTTTTTCATTGTCTTTGAAAACGGTTCGTTTTGCATCAGCATTTTCAATATTGGCCGATAGTTCAATGCTAAGGTGCGGGTTAAGCCTGATGACTTTTTTTACAGCGTTCCGCAATTCATCAAGACCAATGGGTTTTTCAATATAATCAACCGCATCAGCTTTGAAGGCCTGCAAGGCATATTCATTGTAAGCCGTTGTAAATACCACCGAAAATTCACGTTCAGGATACGATTTCAGCAATTGAAAGCCGTCCTCTTTGGGCATTTTAATATCAAGGAAAACCAGGTCGGGGTTATGATGATTGATAAGGTCACGGGCTTTTTGGGCCGAATCGGCAATGCCTACTACTTCCAGTTCGGGGCAGTAATCATTTATGATCATTCTTAAGTTGTCGCGGCAGTTGAGTTCATCATCAACAATAACAGATCGGATTTTCATGGCTTGTGATTTTAGAGGGTTTGGTAGTTCTGAAAATTTGTTGAATGAATTTACGGCATGGTTTCAAAAAAAGTTGGGTTAAGTAATAAAGGGGGGGATTTGTTGATTGAATGGTGGTAAAGGCTGATTAACCGGTTAAAGAACTGATAGCAGGTTGTTTGCCCAGGTTTGAGGCGTAAGCGTTTGTGCCAGTTCATGGCTTTTTTGACCAAATGACAGAATTTGTTTCGCGGGCATTTTCATAAAACGCAGAAAACAATTGGTAAGTTCATTTACGTTACCAGCCGAAAAAATAAAACCGTTTTTTGAAGGTTGAACAAAAGCTGTAGCCGCCCCCACTTTATTTGAACAAATTACCGGAAAACCGGCTGCACAGAATTCATGCAACGCCACGGCCCAGGGTTCAAACCGGCTTGGCAAAACAAAAACAGCCGTTTGTTTCAGGTATTTTTCCATGTTAGCAGGCTGTATAAAACCCAGGTGTTTTATATAAGGATCTTTAACACGTTTTTCCCACCCGGCCCCGGTACCCAGGCACCATAGTTCCCATTTATGGTCCACTTGCGCATTTGCGGTTATAAACGCCTCCCACAAATCATAAATACCTTTAAATTCCAGGTACCGTCCAACATATATAAACCGCTTTGGCAATGCGTTTTCCTTGACAGGTTTAATACGGTCATATATAGCATTAAAATAGCCAACATCGGCCGAGTAAAGCGGACGAATAATATTGCTGGCGCCATAGCCTAATTTTTGCGCATACTTATATTGCGGATCACCTGCAATAAGTAAATGCGAAAAACTTTTGCGTATTGAAAACCTACTGTATGCAATTCGCATATATTGCCTGAAATTTCCCTGCCAGGGAGTATCCAGCCCGCTTAAAACCGGAATTTTAGTCCTGTACCGCCTGCAAACAGCCAGGTATTCCTTGTCCATCCAGCCACTGCAGTAAATAAGGTGAGGATTAATTTGGTCAACCAGGTTTTGGAGGTCCTGTTCCGGAAGAGTAATTTTACCATAAAATGCTACCCCTTCTATATTCAAATCAAAGTTAAAAGGCGCTTCCGGATTAACAGGCCAATGAATAACGTGGATTTCGGCATTGCTTTGTACCTGCAATTGTTTCAGGCAAACCAGGAAATAGTTGGCCAGTTCACTATACAGGAACACAATGCGTTTTTGTTCAGGCACTTTTTTTTCGTTTTAAGCGTTTACGAACTGCGTAATACAACAAAACGACCGCAAACGCGTAAGCGGCCCCGTACCAGAAATAACGGTGAAACAGCATTTGCTTTGTGTATAATGGAATAAGGCGGTAATTGAATGATTCTGCAGGAATGGTTTTCCAAAAGTTTAACCCGCATTCCTCCAGCCCCGGCATTTTTTTTCCAGTCAATGAAATTGTTTCAAAACTTATTTGACCATCAACCACATTTACTTTAAGCATCCCGTCACGTGGCAGGTCGCGTATTGCTGATTGAATATAGGTGATGTTTTTTTCTTTTTTATAATAAAAAAAAGAAGCTGGTGCGTTACCACCAAGTGAACCCGAAAACCAATAAATGGGGCATGACTTTGAAGCGGTTTTCAAAAGCGGTGCTATATCGTACCTGAAATTATTGCCAAAATCCGACCGGGTGTTGCCAGCAAAAATATTTTCAAGTTTGTCATCACCTTCAGTCCATACAGGTCTGTGGCTGACAATAAAGATATTTTTAGTGGTTTGTATGTCTGTTGTAAGTGCATTGCTGAAAAATTCAAATTGCTTTCCTTTAATGCTACCATCATTTATTTCGGTATCCAGGAAAATAAATTTTTCGGAACCTACCTTGAACGAAAACCATGTTTTACCGTATTTTTTTTCATAAATATTTCCGCTTAAATCATGGTTACCAACTGCGTTGAACAGGGGTTTAGTCAACTTACCAAACAAAGCCTTTTCATACGTGGGAATATTTTTACGAATATCCATGAAAAGATCACCTGTTGATATAATAAATGCTACGCTGTCGGCATTTATCGTTTCAAGGTTTGCCAACAGTGTTGCGGCCGGATACCCTGACTGATTGGCCGAACTGCCGTGCAAATGCCCCGTAACAAAAAACGAATATGTGCCGGTTGATGCCTTCACCGCTTTTTGATTGAAAGGCGATGTTACCTGCGCCTTTGTAAAAACGACATTAAAAACTACGGCAATTATAACGGATAAAACACGCACGCTATTCAGTAATTTTTATTTCAGAGCCTTTTTCGGCAGATTTTAAAACTTTGTTATTGCTTTGTTTTAATTTTTTTGCTGTTATGAAAGCCGGCCCGAAAACATCGCCTTTTTGTGACGCCTTTAACGCAACCCTGCAATCGTTTATTTCACAATTACTGGCATTGATAATTGCCGCGTCCCTGGCTTCAATGCCTGTATTTGCTTTTTTTATTGTTGATCGTACAAAAAGCATGTCTGTTTTGGAACGGCATAAAACAGCGCACGAACCAATGGTTGCAAAGCTGCAATCTTCTACCTGCATGTCGGCCCCAACAGCGTCAACGCCCTCGTCCTTACAATTCAAAATAGTACAATTCTTCATCCGGACCTGGCCGTAATGGATTGCCGCAGCATCATTCCCGCACCCGCTAAACGTTGTATTCGCTATTGACAATTTATTGCGGTAAACGCTTATATCATTTGCTTTATTGTCAATAAAAAAGCAGTTGTTTATTTTCAAATCGGCCTCGTATGCGGTGAGCGAAGCGTTTCCGCCTTTTCCTCCAACTCCACCCAGCGATTCAAAACGGGCATTTGAAATTACCGATTGCCCGCTTGTTTTTAGAATGACAATTCCTTTACCTGTTTTGTCGCTTGAAACGAATTTCACGGGAAAATCGGCACTGCCTTCAACCATAAGCGGAGAATATGAAAAAATACCTGCTGACGATACCAGGTCAATTGTTGTGTTTGGTTTAAAAATAACTTTATAACCTTTACCTATCACCACGGTTGCCGAAAGGGTATGTGTGCCTTCTGCAACCCAAATAATTTTTGATTCCTGGTCAACCTGAATAAAATCAATTTGTGAAAGGTCGGTGGGCTTTAAAAGCGGTTCCATCATAAAATAATCGCCCTGGCCGGATTCGATACTGGCAGGGCTTATTGCTGTTTCTTTTTTCGTACCTGAACCCGGTACCTCATATACAAGTTTAAGGGGTGTTGAAGACGTAATTTTTTTTATAATTGGTTGCGGCAAACCAGCCCTCACAGTAACATAATTTACCGGTATATTTTTTTGCTTGGACGCAATGTATACAGGTTCAAGCGGGTAATTTTTGCCGTTAATGGCCACTGCAAGCAATTTGAACGGCAATGCGTCAATACCTGCCACCGACAGAAACAAGCTGTCAGGTTTTAATTCACTTACAAAAGCGTGTATACCCTTTAACGGACCCAGGCTTTTTTCAATAAGTTTCAGGTTCCTGTAATAGGGTTTGGTTTCAAAATTTTGGTGGGCGAATTCGGTATAAACTATAGCAAGCTTGCGGTTCAACTGTTTTTTGTTCTTTTTTAAAAATGCGTCAAGCCATTTTTTTGAGGCAATGCGTTTCAGTTCTGAAACATATCGTTCAAAAAATACAGGATCGCTGAAAATGGCCGAATGCAGTTCGTTCATTTGTTTTTCCTTATTGGAAGTAAACCGGTATGAACCGCATAATGTATTGGCCGGCCTTACGCTGAAACTTTCATATGCCACTGGTTCCATTTTCCGTGTCACGGAATTATAGTAGTATTTTACATCACTCCAGTCAAGGCTGTGATGACCGCCAACCAGATCAATTATTGCATGGAATTTTGCCAGTTTATCTATATCAAATACATCGCTGGTTTTTAATTCTCCCTTTCTGAAAGACTCCATAAGTGCGAGGCCTTTTTGAAATGAGCTTAGCAAAACCGAATCGGCATACACATTGTCATCATCATAGGGTTCAATATTTGCGGCCTGCATAGTTGCAGTTTCCATATTGATCATTTTCTTTTCCAGTTCATTTACCCGCCATGCCCAATACATATCAGGGTTGAACCGAAAAACAGGGCCTGCAGGACGCTTATTGCGCTGTACCAGTTCCTGTCCAAAATGTTCTTCAAGCGCATATATTCCCCAATCTTCACCATTTACTTTTACATTAATAAAATCGTATTGCAACGCTATGATTCCTTCCTGCTTCATCATTTGGTGATAGACCCATTCATATGCATAGTTACGGGTCCCCGGATGCTGAATGGAAAATATTTTCATACCCATGAATGCATCGCCCTTTTTTGTTTTTATACGGAAAGACCATTTTTTATCCTGCAAATGGTCGGTCATATGGCCTTTAAGGCGCAACTTTGCCTTTATTTTTTTTCCATTGTGTTTCAGCTTTGCATTAATGTACGACCCGCTTTCATCAATCAGAACACCTCTTTTAAGCGCTTTTTGCCGAACCGCTTCCAGCTTTTCGAAATCTTCCGGTTCAATGTTTATTTCGAGTGTTTCGTATTTTGCATCAGACGCCAGGCTTTTATTGGATGTCCACGTTTTGACAAAATGCCAAAGATTGCGGTAACCATTTTTTTTCACATAATGGTTTGCTATAAACACTCCCGCCAAAAGGAGCGCCAAAATTACGAGGAGGGTTATTTTGAGTTTTTTACGTTTTTTGAACACGGCCTAAAAATACATTAAAATCATCTATTCTAAACAAAAGCATACCTATTTGGGCAGGAGTTCATAAACCTGGGTTTTTAAATACGGGAAAAGCGTTTTGGCCAGAAGATCATGGCCTTTTGCATTCAGGTGAATTTCATCGCGGTAAGCAGCTGGATCCTTAATGCATTCAATTCCTTTGATGTATTTTACTTTATTGGAATCAAGTAACGTTAATAAATCCATGCCGTACTTATCATATGATTGGTTTTTCAGTTCACTTTTTGTGGCGTGAACGTATACCAAAAGTTTTATTTTATTTTTGTTGCAGTACTGAAAAAATTGTTCCCATCCCGGGTTTCTTTTTGAATCATCAAAACCATAAAGATAATCGTACTCTTCACTTTCGGAACCGAACAGCGACTTGATTTTTGGCCACGTGTAGCGTGACCATGCATCCGTCAACGCGCAAAGCGGTTGTACATCGGGCCATGCTTTGTGGGTACCAACCACTTTTTTAAAATGCATGTTATCATGCAAATCATGACTGCTAAATACAAGCATAAAAATACCTGCATTGAAATGACCATGTTTTTTAATGAAGGCGAAAGCATTATCAGGGCCCCAGCTTTGGGCCGAAATATTGTACACCCCGATTTTTTGATGAAAGACCTTTTGGAGTTCCTTTTTTAAAATGGTTGACGATAAATTATCCTGGTCAACATGCGGACCTCCATTAATAACTGAATCGCCAATTTTGAGTATGCGAACCACATCGCCAGTTTCGGGTTCAGGACTACGCATTCCAAAAGAATTGGTCACTACATGGTTGCCGAACCTGTAAAGGTCCTGGTTAGGGGCGTACATGTATTCGTAGGTTTCGCTTTCAAGGTATACAGGTATTGCGCCAAGGCCAAGCCAGAATTTAGCAATGAGTTGCGCCACCAGGAGCAGCAACGCAACAATGAGTGCATTACGCAACGAGAGTATTTTCTTCAGTAATTTCATTTGTTGTTTCGGGTACTTCTGCATCAAATACAGGATGCAGGATGAGCGTAAGTGAACACAATAAAATGATGGTATATGGATTAAGTGAAGCAGCCAACCAGGGTTCAAAGTTAATTGAAAACATTACGGCAATCATTGCAGGGAATGCCAGTTTACTGGTTAATGAAGCCCGTATAAAAAGGGTGAAAAATGCTATGAAAAAGCTAATAAACCCAAGTAACCCGGTATTTAGCCATAGTATAAGATAGGAATTATGCACACCGCCCTCGTGACCAAGCTGCAGCAGAACCGTTGCGTTTTTACGCATATAATACTCGTCATAACCCATTCCTCTTCCAATGAACAAACTCCGGTTAATCTCGTCCCACGCAAATTTCCAGGCAACCAACCTTCCTGAACCTTCCTTTAAGGTTTCAACCCTGAGTTCCTCACTTAATCCAAGGCTTCCCACAAAGGATACAAAGTTTGCTGTAATGTATTCGGTCAGTACAATCACCACCATAAAAATGATAAAGCCAAGTATTGTTGAAATGCGAAAAAAATAGGAAAACATAAAAAAAAGCAATATGGATAACAAGGCATTACGCGATCCTGTCAGGAAAACAAAAAATAATATGGATAAATAGATAATTATCAACTCATGGCGCGTAAAGAGCTCAGGGAATTTCTTCCGTACGATATGAAAGAAAATAGTAAACATAAGCAGGAAAACGCCCATACCATTAGGGTTTCCAAAAATGCCCCTGAAACGGGCACCGTGCGAATAAGCGGTTTCCGGGCTTATGAAACCCAGCAGGTACCCTGCCGCGCAAATGGTAAACATGAATAATACCATGTTCCTTAAAAAGGTTACGCCCTCACGTTGAAAACTTGTAACCAGGTAATTTGGTACTATCCATAACAAAAGAAAATAGGACAGCGTTTTCTGAATCGCAATGTCAGGTTGCGGTGAAAATGCAATGCCTACAACAGCAAAAAAAAGAAAAGGAAGAAAATACTTGTGCAGGGTTGAACTGTAATCAAAAATATCCCTGCGTGCAATTACGTAAAAAGACAGGAAAATGATATAGATATTTTTAAAAGACTTGGCAAACGCCAGGGGTTCAGAAAGACTATCAGACAAGATGAGCATGAACAAAAAACCTATAATCAACTGTTCGGTCCATTCTTTTTGCCCAAAAAGAAGCATGAAAATTCCTACTATTCCCATGGCTATCGGACCTGCAATAAAGCCTGCAGCTACCCACATA